>JBOFIR010000020.1:0-3017 GCA_051650265.1 Cellulosilyticaceae bacterium | reverse complement strand
TCTACGCGGTCAAATCCTACTGATTCCATCTCTTTGGCAATCCGTCTAATCACGCCTTCTTCTGTACAGCTCTCTCCCGGTATAGCGATTAAGTCTCTCAGAAACTGTGTCATATCCCCTTTATAACCTTCTGCTGACTGTTTGATACTTTGAAAATCCATTTGATTTCCTCCCCTATTTCGATGATAAATTGGACTGATATTTGCCATCCCAAACCACTTCTCTATAATGTTCTGGATCAGTATCTCCTTCTGTAGAAAACATCAGTACTACAGATTGTTCATCTAATTGTAAGGTTTCTTTCAATGTCTGCATTTTTTCATCTTCCATAAGCGTTGCCAAAAGCCCCATACCTACTGCACCAGATTCTCCTGAGATTACTCTTGGATCGGCAGCAAGTGGTGCCCCTAGTATCCTCATGCCTTTTGCAGCTACCCAATCAGGACAAGAGACAAAAAACTGACTATGATTTCTTAGAATATCCCATGCAATCGTATTGGGCTCCCCGCAAGCTAAACCAGCCATAATGGTTGGCATTTCACCCTCTACTACTCTTATCTCACCATCTCCTGCCAAAGCTGAGCGATAAAGGCAATTCGCTTCAGAAGCTTCTACGATTACTACAATAGGTGGATTCTCCGGATAAAGGTTAGCAAAATAACCTTGCACTGCTCCTGCCAAAGAACCTACTCCAGCTTGCACCAAGATATGCGTAGGCCTTTGTTCTAATTGCTCAGCTGCTTCCATCGCCATCGTCCCATAGCCTTGCATAATCCATGCTGGAATCTGTTCATAGCCTTCCCATGCTGTATCCTGAATGATGACTCCCCGAGGTATCTTGGCTGCCTCAGCTGCTGCTATCCGTACACACTCATCATAATTCACACTTTCAATGGTTGCCGTAGCACCTTCTTTTTGGATATTTGCTAATCTCACCTGTTTCGAACCTTTTGGCATATAGACAACTGCTTTTTGTCCTAATTGATTAGCTGCCCATGCTACACCCCTACCATGATTGCCATCTGTGGCAGTAAAAAACGTTGCCTGCCCAAACTGTTCTCTTAACGCCTTAGCAGTCAACCTTTCATAATTAAATTTTGCTACGTCTTCTTCCATCTCCCCTGCAATATATCTAGCCATTGCAAAAGAGCCCCCTAATACTTTAAATGCATTGAGCCCAAAACGATAAGATTCATCTTTTATGTAGATTCCCCCTAATCCATAGTGCTTAGCCAGTGCTCCTAATGCGGCCAAGGGTGTCACAGTATACATTGGAAAACTTTCGTGAAAAGCCTTTGCTTTTCTTACTTCATCTAGCGCCATCACTGCTAAATGTTCATCAGATGTTTGAGCCATTTGGTTAGCAACCCATTTGATTGTTTCCACTTTTATTCCTCCCGTTTTAACCTTTGCTCCCATTCACATCAATATAGTTATAAATCGTATACTTAGAAATACCAAAATACTCCGATATCTTATCTCCTGATTTCGTAATCAAAAAAGCGCCTGCTTCATTTAAGAATTGCATAGCTTTTTTCTTATCTGCTTTGGACATTAGTGCTACAGGTTTACCCACGAGTTTGACGGATTGTTCAATCAGCTCATCCAATAAACTCTCTACATTTCTTGTAATCTTCTTTGGGTCATCTGATTCAGGTTCTCTTCTATTAATCAGCTGATGGATTGTATTTTCTGCCATCACCAATTCGGTTACATCATAGTTAATTGAAAAAATCCCCTTAATCTCCTCTTCCTCATCTTTCATATAGATAGTACTTGATCTTAAGATTCTTCCATCTTCTGTTGTCATACTATAATTAACCTGATCTTTGGTTCCCTTATGCTGTTTAAGCGCTTCTAATACCACTTGCGATGGGCCATCCCCCACTGATCTATTGGTGACATGCCCATTCTCAATAATGGTCAAAGTACTTTCTTTATTTGGAGTGGTTAAATCATGTATCGCAATTTCACAGTTCTTTCCAAACTGCTCAGAAAGCCCTTTTGCCAATCGCTCTAGGAAGTCCATATTGAGTGTATTTTCCATTTTGTTTCCCCCACTTCATAATCCGTTATCTATCTGTCATAAGATTATAATAGCACAGGGAAATTTAATTTCAATAATTTTTCAAAATATTTTTATTATTTTAAAAAAATATTTTAAGCATACATTGCTTTTACTATTTTTTGATGATAAAATAAATCCATATATAATATTTATAATTTTCAAACTATTTATATGTATTTATTTAGTATTTTGTCCAATGTTTTTCAGAGATAGTTCCCAAACATCTCGTCATAAGTTCCAAAAGGAGGTCATTTGATGCTATTAGTTGGTAATGGATATGTTATCTCTAGAGATAACAACTATCCCTTTATAGAAAATGGTTGTGTTTGTATAGAAGAAACTCAAATTAAATCGTTAGGTGATACGGCAACACTCAAAGCCCAATATCCTGATGCTCCTTTTATCGATGCTAAAGGCGGGCTAATCATGCCTGCTTTGATTAATACCCATCATCATATTTATAGCGCTTTTGCTAGAGGGGCTAACCTCCCAGGTCCTTCCCCTCATAATTTTCTTGAAATTCTAAACCAAATGTGGTGGAAAATTGATAGACAGTTGACTTTAGAAGATATCCAGTACAGTGCTTATTGGACTTATCTAGATTGTATTAAAAATGGTGTTACAACGATTTTCGATCACCATGCAAGCTACGGAGCTGTTGCAGATAGTCTCTTCACAATAAGCGATATAGCCACTGAGCTTGGTCTACGTACCTGCCTTTGCTATGAGGTTTCCGATCGTGAAGGTCCATCACAAATGCAAGCAGCGGTCCAAGAAAATGCTCACTTTATCCGTCACACTCAGCAAAATCCTCTCCAAAAAGGCTTGATGGGACTTCATGCTTCTTTTACCCTCTCTGATGAAACACTTCAGTACTGTCAATCCATGCTCCCTCCAGGCACTGGTTATCACATTCATGTCGCTGAGGATTTGTCCGATGTTTATGACA
>JBOFIR010000019.1:0-25287 GCA_051650265.1 Cellulosilyticaceae bacterium | reverse complement strand
AGTGACGTTTCTTTTGAAGTGGGTACTCTGCTGGGCATGCCCCTTCAATCTCTACTGCTACTGCTTTGATCTCAAATGGTTGCTTTTGAGCTGGTGTTAAGATGAGTTCACCTGTTACGATGATCGCTGCACCTACGCCAAGTTTTGCGATGTCTTTGAAGTTTGCAAGTTGATCATCGAATACGATTTGAACACCTTTGAAGAATGTCCCATCGTTTAATTCGATAAATCCAAATGTTTTTGAGTCTCTTACTGTTCTTACCCAACCAGCAACTGTTACTGATTGACTGCCTTTTTCACTATACCCCTGGTATAAATGTCTGATTGATGTTGTTTGCATAAAGTTCATCTCCTTTAGGTTGATTGTAACTCACAGCCACTCCGATATATAGGTACAAAAAAAGCCCTCGCCCTATATACGTACATACGTAATAGGGACGAAGGCTGTGTCTCCGCGATACCACCCTAGTTGACTGCCTGATGCAGCCCACCTCATTGAAGCATATCCAATAATATGCTCTAGATATAACGGTCTAGACCCGTCTAAGCCTACTAAGCCCATGGCTGTTCAGTTAGCAACTCCAAGCTGTTCTTCATCACGGTTTATCTGCCAAATTCCCACCACCATTGGCTCTCTGTAAGACTGCTTCCATGACTACTCGTCTTTTCATCGTCTTTTACATAACATAATCTACTTGACATTCATTATAGTGATTTCATTTCCCATTGTCAAGTAATTTGATCACTATTTGGCCGTTCTTTGTTTCATGACTTCATACATACAGATGGATGCTGCAATCGATGCATTGAGTGACTCTAATCCCCCTGGCATCGGAATACGCACCTTCTGGTGAGCAATCTCTTTGGTAGATTCTGTGACCCCATTGGCTTCATTGCCGATGACCAATGCACATCCTTCTGTATAGTCTACATCATAAAGGACTTTGGACTCCTCTAATGCCGTAGCATAGAGTGTCACACCTTGCGCACCAATCCAGTCTATACACTCACTCATCTCTACCTCTGCCACGATTGGTACATGGAAGAGGGCACTCATGGTAGAGCGCAGCGTCTTTGGACTATAAAGGTCCACTGACCCTTTGGTGATGAGGATCGCATCCACATCGAAGCCATAGGCACTTCTGATGATGGTACCGAGATTCCCTGGGTCTTGTAGATTCTCAAGCACCAGATAGAATGGACGGTCTTTCTTTGGAACATCTGCTAAAGTCAGCTCCTGTTTCTTCACGACTGCCATAACACCTTGAGGTGTCTCGGTATCACTCATTTGCTTGAAAAGTTCCTGAGGTACGACAATCCACTTGCCCTTGGCAAGGTTGGTAATCTGATTGCTGTCGTAGTCCTCAGTTGTAATATAGTATTCAACAGGGTAATGATCTGGAATCTCATTGACCTGCTTAATCCCTTCCACCACAAATAATCCTTGTTTTCTGCGTTCAGATCTTTTCTTTTGAAGTTGGATAATATTTTTGATGATAGGGTTTTGACTACTTGATATAAATTTATTTTCCATAACGTGCTGACTCTAACAATTGAAGTTGTTTTGTAGAACCAACGACTACCAGTACATCCTCTGAACTTAAGATATAGTCTGGTGTTGGTGAGATGTCGATCTTGCCATGACGCTGAACAGCGATAATATTGATACCATACTTCGCTCTGAAGTTGACATCCATAATCGTTCTGTTTGCCCACTCTTGTAAGATCGCAATCTCTACGATACTGTATTCTGATGAAAGTTGAATATAATCTATAATATTACCTGACATAAGGTTAGTTGCAATACGCATGCCCATCTCATGCTCTGGTAAGATGATACGATCTGCACCGATCTTACGAAGTACACGCTCATGAATCTCACTGCTTGCTTTCGCTACCACATAAGGTATTCCAATTTCTTTAAGAAGAAGCGTTGTCATAATACTTGCTTGAATATCTTTACCGATTGCTACAATCGCGACATCAAAGTTACGAATGCCTAGTGATCTGAGTGTATCCATGTCTGCTGCATCTGCTTGCACTGCATGTGTTACAAGTGCTGAGATCTCTTGAATACGCTCCTCTGATTTATCTACTACCATGACTTCATAACCTGCTTCTGCAAGTGTTGTTGCAAGACTAATACCAAAACGACCAAGTCCAAATACAACAAATTGTTTCATTCTCATCTCAAAAATCTCCTTTTGTGTGTGTGCCTAACCCACCATAATTTTTTCTTCTGGGTATTGGATTGCACCTTTATTTTTCTCTTGTTTGATCATAAGCGCTACTGCCATTGTGACGGTTCCAAGTCTACCGATAAACATCAACAAAATGATGATTAATTTCCCAGGCAATGACAAGGCTGGTGTAATCCCCAATGTTAATCCTACTGTTGCAAAGGCTGATACGACTTCAAACATAATATCAATAAAAGCTGCATCCTCTGTTACTGTAAGAATCATAAGCATCGTAAAGACGACTGTAAATGCAATCATAATAACGGTTAATGCTCTGAGTATAATTGATGTTGGAATCTTTCTTCTAAAAATCACTGTACTTTCCTTACCTTTAATAGTAGACAATGCACAGAGAATTAATACACCAATCGTTACCGTTTTGATACCACCCGCTGTCCCTGCTGGTGATCCCCCAATGAACATCAAGATCATGGTCATGAGTTTTGATGGCATGGTCAGATCTGCAAGTGGAATCGTATTGAATCCTGCTGTACGTGGTGATACAGACTGGAACAATGCTGCATAGAGCTTCTCCTTGAATGTGAGTGCACCTAGTGTGGCTGGATTCGCATACTCCATTGCAAAGAAGAAGATAAAGCCTCCTACAATCAGTGCAATCGTAATAATCCATACAATCTTGGTGTGTAGTGATAACTTGTACAAAGCTTGCTTCCAAGTGAAGTGCTCAGCAGCTTCTCTCTTCGCTTTGACTGCATTGTATGTATCAATCCACACTGTAAAGCCTAGGCCACCACAGATGATCAGTGCCATGACTGTAAAGTTCACAATACCATTGCCCACATAAGGTGTCAAACTACTACCCCCTACTAAATCAAACCCTGCATTACAAAATGCTGAGATGGAGTGGAAAATCGCATAAGCAATCCCTTTGAATAAGCCATGTTCTGGCACAAACACAAGTGCTAATAAGAGTGCCCCTGCACCTTCTACAGCAAGTGTCAACTTCACAATCAACTTTGTAAATCTTACAATCCCAGCTGTCGTATTGAAGCTGAGTGCTTCTTGCATAATCAGTCTATTCTTTAAGGTGATTTTTTTGCCCATCAAGATGAAGATCATACTCACCATGGTCATAAATCCTAGACCACCTATTTGGATACATAGCAAAATCACGAGCTTACCAAACTCAGACCAGTGTTCTAAAGTATTCACTACTGCAAGTCCTGTCACACATACAGCTGATGTAGACGTAAAGAGTGCATCAATAAAAGATGTCGCCTCTCCTGTATTGCTACTGATCGGTAGCATGAGTAGTCCTGTTGCAATCAAGATGACTACAAAGAATCCTCCTACGAGTATTTGTGATGGACCTAGTTTTTCTTTAAAAACAATTCCCTGAGTCGATTTTGCTGGTTCCTGTCCTTCTTTTTTCATCATTTCAGTAACCTCTTTCTGGAAACTAAATCATAATTGTATTTTTTTACTTATAAGCAATATTGATAGATATTATAACACATCTTTCTTAAGAATACAAAAAAAAGGTATCCTTATTAGGATACCTTTTCTAGACCTATTTTATAAGTCTTATTTTGTGATTACGCCGTTGTAAACGTGACCTTTTGCGCTATCTACAGTGATTGTTGTAGCGTTTCTGATTGATTCAACAACGTTTTTCGCACCGATGATTACAGGAATATCTAAAGTTCTTCCTACAATTACCGCGTGGTTGTTTTCGTCAAATGCATTATCTTCTACGATGATTGCACTTGCTTTTTTCATGTATGGAAGGTAAGCGTTGTCTGTTTTAGTTGCAACTAAAACGTCACCTTTTTTGAAGTATTTGTCTGCTTCGTCTAAAACTTTGATTACGCTTGCTTTACCTGTTACTGACTTTTTTCCAAAGCCTTGACCAGTTGCAAGTACGTTACCAACGTATTGAACTTTAAGGATGTTTGTTGTACCAGCTACACCTACAGGTACGCCAGCTGTAAGAACAACTACATCTCCTTGGTAAGCAAATCCAGCTTTTTCAGCTTTTTCTACTGCGTTTGCGAATACTTGGTCAGTTGACTCTTGTTCGAAGTCAATAAGTTGTGGAATACATCCCCATACTAAGCTTAATTGACGGAATACACGCTCATTGTTTGTACAAGCAATGATTGGGCAGCTTGGTTTGAATTTAGATACAGATCTTGCTGTGTGACCTGATTTTGTGATTGTTACGATTGCTGCAGCTTCTAAGTCTCTAGCTGAAGTACATGTTGCATGGCTGATAGCGTTTGTCATGCTCACGTTACCAACTTCTGATACTGGTAAGTTGTAAAGTGTGCTTGTTTCTTCTGCCATTTTTGCAATTCTGCTCATTGTCATAACTGCTTCGATTGGGTAATCACCTTTTGCAGTTTCACCTGATAACATGATTGCAGATGTACCATCGTAGATCGCATTGGCAACGTCACTAGCTTCCGCACGTGTTGGTCTTGGGTTTTTGATCATAGACTCTAACATTTGTGTAGCTGTTACAACTGGTTTACCAAGAGCATTTGCTTTTTTGATAAGAAGTTTTTGTACAACTGGAACTTCTTCAGTTGGGATTTCTACACCAAGGTCTCCACGAGCAACCATGATTCCATCAGCTACTTGAAGAATTTCGTCGATGTTATCTACACCGTCTCTGTTCTCGATTTTCGCGATGATTTGGATATCTCCAGCATTGCATTCTTCTAATACTTGACGGATTTTAAGAACGTCACTTGCACAACGAATGAATGATGCTGCAACGTAGTCAAATCCTTGCTCTGCACCGAATTTGATATCAGCGATATCTTTTTCTGTTAAAGCTGGTAAGTTAACGAATACATCTGGAATGTTAACACCTTTTCTTGATCCTAACATACCACCGTTGATAACTTGACACTCTACTTCTGTATTAGTTAAGTTTTTAACTTTAAGTTCAATTAGACCGTCATCGATAAGGATTCTGCTTCCTCTTTTTAAATCGAATGGAAGGTTTTTGTAAGTTACACTTACTTTTTTGTCATCGCCTTCGATTTCATCTGTTGTAAGAACGAAAGTCTCACCGATTTTTAATTCTACATCACCAGGTGTACCAAGTACGCCTGTACGGATCTCTGGTCCTTTTGTATCTAATACAAGTGGAATTTGACGACCAGTTTCTTTTCTTGCTTGTTTTACGTTAGCAACTGATACTGCATGTTGCTCATGTCCATCGTGTGAGAAGTTAAGACGGAAAGCATCTGCCCCTGCCTCGATTAATTTTTTTACATAATCTACTTCTTTGGTCTTTGGTCCTAAAGTTGCAATAATTTTGGTTTTACGCATGTCTACTCGCTCTCCCTTGATTTTTATAGTGTCTATAAATTTGTCTTTATATAAACTTAAGATAAAATTTCACTTAAGTTGTACATGTAGCTATCGATGTCTTTTGTCATCTTAAGTGCTTCGTTGATATCATAGTCAACGTAGTCCCCTTTTACATAAGACACAACGCGTTTTGCTTTACCTTCGCAAAGTAAATCCACAGCTTTTGCACCCATCATTGACGCATGCATTCTATCAACTGCTGTTGGAGATCCACCTCTTTGAAGATGTCCTAAGATTGTTGCACGTGTTTCAATACCTGTTACTTCTTCGATTTTCTTAGCAAGTTGCTCTGATCCGCCAACACCTTCTGCTACAACGATAAGGTAATGTTTTTTACCTCTTTCTTGGTTTGCAAGAATGTTTTTAACAATTTCTTCGTCTGTTGGTCTTTCTTTTTCTGGAAGAAGAACCATCTCAGCACCAGAGTTGATTGCACACCATAATGCAATGTAACCTGCGTGACGCCCCATTACCTCAACGATTGAACATCTTTGGTGTGATGTTGATGTGTCACGGATTTTGTTGATTGCATCCATTGCTGTATTTACTGATGTATCAAAACCAACTGTGTAGTCTGTACATGCAATATCTAAGTCGATTGTTCCTGGAATACCAATTGTGTTGATTCCTAAGTTTGCTAATTTCTCAGCCCCTTGGAAAGAACCGTCACCACCGATTACTACAAGGCCATCGATCCCAAATTGACGACACATTTCTGCGCCTCTTTGTTGTCCTTCAGCACTCATAAATTCTTTACAACGTGCTGTTTGAAGAATTGTACCACCTCTTTGGATGATGTCTGATACGCTTCTTGTGTCCATTTCATAAACGTCACCAGAAAGTAAACCATTGTATCCTTTTCTGATACCCATTACTTTGATGCCGCGTGAAATAGCTGTTCTTACTACAGAACGAATAGCAGCGTTCATACCTGGAGCATCGCCACCGCTAGTTAATACACCGATTGTATTAATTTGTTTACTCATAGAAACAACCCCCTGTTGTTTTAATTAACTGAAACCATTTGTTATTTTTTATCTGGTAGGAAACTTCGCATTTCTACAGCTTCACTACTGTGTGATTCAATACGTGACTTTTTAGCCACTTTTTTCCCATTTGTAACTTTCATTTTTGTAAATTAGTAAGTTTCTCTTAATATGCTTTAATCGTATTTATTGTACATAAAACCTTAATAAATTGCAATATCATTGTATCTATTTTGGTACTACTACACATTTCTCACCTAAGAGCATCTTAAGCTGATGTACAATATTATCATTAATCATTACATTGTATTTTGGTGGGAACGCTTTTTTAGTACAATCTTCTACAGATTCTACTATGACCTTAGCTTTTCCAGGATGCATTATAAGTATGTTGAGTAATTTTTGCCTCATCTCAGCAGTCCTTTGAGCCTCAGTCATTTGAAGAATAATACATGGTTCAACCTCTGGATTTAAAATAGCTTCTAAACTAGTAATCTCATCACCGATAATCACTGCACTTTCTTCATCCTTGATGGAAACTCTTCCCTTTAAAATATACACATAATTTTCGTCAATTTGTGCAAAGTGATCAAAAAGATTTGGGAAAATAATACATTCTACCGTACCTGTGGTATCCTCCAATGTTAAAAAAGCCATTTTTTTATTGGTTTTTGTAAAAGTAACACGTTTCTCTACCAAAAGCCCCCCAACAATGACTTTTTCATTGTCTTTGAGTGGGATCTCATCATCTTCTTTGATCTCAAGATCAATCGCTCTGTGGGAGGTATAGCGCTCAAGTTGCGTGCTCACTTTATCTAGTGGATGCCCACTCAAATAAATACCCAGCACTTCTTTCTCATTATTCAAAATTTCCTTCATATCGAATTCCGGGATATTCGGTAGTGTATCTTTCTGAATTGTCTCTTCTTCAACAGCACCAAATCCAAAGAGGTCAAT
The DNA here is from genome assembly GCA_051650265.1 of Cellulosilyticaceae bacterium. Taxonomy (GTDB): domain Bacteria; phylum Bacillota; class Clostridia; order Lachnospirales; family Cellulosilyticaceae; genus JBOFEH01. Next base: position 17,759 of record JBOFIR010000019.1, on the reverse strand, counting down.
TTGCCCCTTGATATTGGTCTTCTTATTGTGTGCAATACCATCAGCCACTTGCTTATATACAGCCATATACTGACTTCTCTTGCCTCCAAATGCATCAAATGCACCTGCCAAAATCAGACTCTCGATACTTCTTTTGTTTGTGTCTTTTGTGTCCATACGATTGTAGAAATCGGTCAAACTTATGAATTTTCCATTCCGTTCTCTTTCTTCTACTATGCGTTCCACCACATTCTTACCTACGTTTTTAATCGCAGCTAGACCGTACATAATCTGATTGTTTTTAGTACTAAAGTACCCAAATCCTTCATTGATATCCGGCGCAATTACCTCGATATCAATTTTTTTACAACTATCAATGTACTGTCTAATCTTGCTACTCACATCCATAACAGATGTCATGAGCGCTGCCATAAACTCCACTTTGTAGTAAGCCTTGAGATACGCTGTCTGATAAGCAACGACAGCATAGGCTGCCGCATGGGATTTGTTGAAGGCATACTTCGCAAAGTCGATCATATCATCGAAAATTTGATTGGCAACATCTACTGGAATCCCATTGACCACACAACCCGGCACAGTATCCCCATCACCATTTAGGAAGATCTCACGCTCTTTTGCCATCACATCTGTCTTCTTCTTACCCATGGCACGGCGGAGTAAGTCACTTCGCCCCAAGCTATAGCCAGCAAGATCTCGTACAATCTGCATAACCTGTTCCTGGTATACAATACAGCCGTACGTATTGCTCAGAATGGGTTCTAGACTTGGGTGTGTATACGTGATACTCTCCTTGTCTTTCTTACCTTGGACATACTTTGGAATAAAGTCCATTGGACCTGGTCGATAAAGGGATACCCCTGCAATGATATCCTCTAGATTACTTGGGCTCAGGTCCTTCATGAAAGACTTCATCCCCGCACTCTCTAGCTGGAAGATCCCTTCTGTATTACCTGATGCAATCAGTTCAAACACCTTGGCATCATCACATGGCATCGTATCAAAATCAATAGTAATGCCATGATTTTGCTTGACTAACTTCACTGCATTATCAATAACCGTGAGTGTTCTTAGACCAAGGAAGTCCATCTTGAGTAGACCTAGTTCCTCAAGTGTCGTCATCGGGAATTGGGTCGTAATGACACCCTCATTGGCATTGAGCGGTACATACTCTACTACCGGCTTCTTGGAGATTACTACCCCCGCCGCATGGGTAGAGGCATGACGCGGAATCCCTTCTAACTTCTTGGACATATCAAGCAGATACTTGACCTGCTCATCCGTCTGATAGAGCTCTAGAAGCTCAGTATTCATATCAAGCGCCTTACCGATGGTAATCTTGAGTTCATTTGGAATCATCTTGGCAATCTTATCAACCACTGGATAAGGCATATTGATGGCACGTCCTACATCACGAATAACGGCTCTCGCTGCCATGGTTCCAAATGTGATAATCTGTGCGACACGGTTCTCACCGTATTTCTCGATAACATAATCAATAACTTCTTGTCTACGCTCATAGCAGAAGTCAATATCGATATCAGGCATACTGATACGCTCTGGATTGAGGAAACGCTCAAAGAGAAGTTGGTATTTGATCGGGTCAATATTGGTAATCTCCAGCGTATAGGCAACGATACTTCCCGCCGCTGAACCACGCCCTGGACCTACTGGAATTCCTTCATTCTTGGCATACTTGATGAAATCACTTACGATGAGGAAGTAATCAACGAATCCCATCTGGATGATGATCCCTAACTCATATTCAAGCCTTTCTTTAAGTTCAGCTGTCACTTCACCATAGCGCTCTGTAAGTCCCTCATAGCAAAGCCTTCTCAGATAATCTTCTGGACTCTCCTGTGTTGGCACATCAAAGCTTGGGAGTTTGAGTTCATTGAAGTCAAAGCTCACATCGCAGCGCTGCGCGATGGCATGGGTATTGCGTAGTGCTTCCTCTGCATAAGGAAAGAGTGCCTGCATCTCCTGCGGACTCTTGAGGAAATACTGCCCACCTTCGTAGATCATACGATCTTCATCTTCCATCGTCTTGCCTGTCTGGATACAGAGCAAGATCTCATGTGGCTGTGCATCCTCTGGCAAGATATAATGCACATCATTGGTTGCTACCATAGGAATACCTGTATCCTTGGCAAGTCTCATAGTGAGCTGGCTTACCTGTGCCTGCTCTTTCATCCCATGATCTTGGATCTCAAGGAAGAAGTTGCCTTCTCCTAGAATAGACTGCAATCTCAAAGCAGCCTCCTTTGCCGTATCATAGTTGCCCTCAAGAAGCTGGCGTGATACAGGACCTGCAAGACACGCACCTAGTCCGATCAGTCCTTCACTATGCTCTGCGAGTAAATCATAATCAATACGTGGCTTACGATAAAACCCTTCTGTAAAGCCGATAGATACCAGCTTGATCAGGTTTTGGTACCCAACATTATTCTCCGCCAAGAGCACCAAGTGATTGGATCTTAAATCTTCTTTTTCTTTATCTAAATGGCCTCTTTTTGCCAAATATACTTCACATCCAATAATCGGTTTAATCCCTTGCTTATTGGCCTCTTTATAAAAGTCAACAACACCGTACATGACACCATGGTCCGTGATTGCCAAAGAATCCATGCCAAGCTCTTTTGCACGAGCAATAAGTTCTTTGATCTTTGCTGAACCATCCAATAAACTATATTCTGTATGTACGTGTAAGTGAGTAAATGGTACTGTCATGTTACGCTTCCTTCCTTATTGTCTGTTTTTGTCTAATCATGTTCTCTATCTTTAGTATACCACTTTAGTCAATATAGCGTATTGTGCCATTTCTCCTATCCTTACTAAATCTTTTAGAGTATAACCCTCACCAAAAAATTGATGCGGTATTCTATCAAAACACCACTACCATTTGCTCATATTCACCAAATTTATTTTTCCTTAAATTGATGGTATAGCTTTCAACACACTCCCCCTCACATCCTTCTCCTACACTTCGCACACTCACCTGCACACGCCCACCGATCTCTTGAATAGACTCTACTTCATACGCAACTAAAATTTGTTGTTTGGCTTTATAATTTCTAAGCACTTCCTCCTTAGCCACTTTCAAGAAATCTGCGATCCTCGTGCTACTGAGCAGTTCAACACTATAATCTGTCACTTTGTAACGCATTCGCTCACGCATCACTCCCTCTTCATAGCGACTGAGCGTCATCAAATTGCCATGCAAGATCGTCTCCTTCTCCACTTCATAAACGACCACTTTTCCATTTTCAATCATACGTTTGTAGCCTTCTTCCACAGGATACCCTGGATAGTTCAAATGAAGAAAGGTTCGCACACGCGCCTCATCTATCGGGCGACTCTCTACCACTACATCTCCCTGATAAATAGGTATCACACCCACCAGATTCACAGAGGCAATAATTACTACCAAGCTTCCTATACTACACCATATTCCAAAAGCTTTTCTTCCATAGTTTTTGACTGCTAAATCTCCCTTTAGAATATGCCCAAACCGCTGGGCTAATAATTCTTTGCTCATCCCCATACACGTACTCAAAGGATTTATCCCAAGCCCTTGACTTACTATTTCTATAATTGTACGAATGTAATATTTGCGTTCCCTTTCCTGCAGTCCTTTGACAACCTCTGCATCACAAGCCCACTCACACGTCTGTCCGAATCGCCTACTCACCAGGTATACCAAAGGATTGAACCAGTGCACCCACTGCACCGCCATCCCCAGCCACTTTCCAATCAGATGCCCTCTTCGGTAGTGGGTTAACTCATGCAAAAAAACATACACTAGCGCCTGTCTTTCTAGCCTATATCCCTTAGGTAAATACAACTTCGGATGCAGGAGCCCAAAAATCATCGGTGTATCAATCCCCTCTGTTTCCAAAAGCGCGATAGGCCGCTTGATCCCCTCTTCTTTACACGTCTCCAAATAAATCTGATACACACTTGCACTAGGTACACATTCAGATAGAATGATGCGCTTTCTAAAGCTGTTGTATCCAGATAGCGTCCAAATAGCACTCCCAAATGCACAAAAAAACCAGACCCATGCAATGCCATCTACAAGTTTTCCCTTCGCTCTAACCACTTGATGATTTTGCTGTTCTGATTCTAGTTGTGTGATTTGATTCAATTCTTCGTTAATCTGTATAACTTCTTGCTGCGTATAAGCGCCTTGTGGCACCTGCAGTGTAATATTAAAAGGTATAGGTACCACAAACAGAAGGAGCACCCCTAGCCATAGTAGATAGTGAAACTTAGGCACAAGATACTTTTTTAAGTACTTTTCCCCTAGAAGAAGGCCGATACTCCCTATACTCCCCGCTAGCGTTAATCCTAGCATCCCTATTTCAAAACCCTGCTCCACACTCAATCCTCCTCTTTAAACATTTCCTTCAAAGATTCAATATCTTCTTTGGTAATATCCTTGCTCTGATAGAGGGTCGCCACAAGATTTTTGAAAGAGCTTTGATATAACTTATCAAAGAACGTCCTTGTCGCTACTTTGCGGTAATCCGCTCTCGTAATGGCTGGTGTATAGTAATAAAATCTTCCTTGTTTCGTATAAGTCAGCGCTTCCTTCTCCACCAATCTACCAATCAGGGTCAATACCGTCGGTTTCTTCCACTCATTTGTCTCTGGAAGTCTTTCAAGAATTTCATACGAATTAATAGGCACTGCACTCTCCCATACGATATTCATGATTTCTAGTTCTGCATCAGATATTTTGGGTATATTTTTTGACACCGCTCTTCCCCCTACTTTCATTCATTTTACAACTATAATTCTATTATAGATATTGTCTTACTATTTTGTAAAGTCTTCTATAGCAAAAGAAATGCCACAAAACATCAGCTGATGTTTTGTGGCATTTCTTATGTGTATTAGAATCCTAATGGTATACCTAATGTGAAGAATCCGATAAGTAATGTTGTCCATACTACTAAGAATGCTACTGAGTAAGGGAACATCATTGAGATCAGATCTGCAATTGAGAATTCTGGTTTGTATTTTCTCATGAATACAAGGATTACCCCTGCATAACTCATAAGTGGTGTGATGATGTTAGTAGATGAATCTGCAACTCTGTATGCAGCAGCTACTAAGTCTGGTGTCATAGATGAGTTTACTTGGAATAACATTGGAATGAAGATTGGTCCAAGTAACATCCATTTTGATGTTAAACCACCTACGAATAAGTTGATGATTGATGTTGTGATGATAAATCCAATAAGTAATAATACTGGGTAATCGCTAAGACCTAATGATTGAAGTGCTGTAGCCCCTAAGTAAGTGATGTATGTTCCTAAATTAGATTGTGTAAGTAATGCTAAGAAGTTGTATGAGAAGAATGTTAATACTAAGATGTAACCCATACCGCTCATTTGCTTCGCCATAGCTTGTACAACATCTGCTGTGCTGTTATATAATTTCATCTTAATTCCGTAGAATAAACCTGGTACGAAGAATAAGATTGTGATCATAAGAATGATATTGTCTGTGAATGGTTTAACTTCTGCACCGTCTGCATTTACGAATGGTGCAAGTGGTCCGAAGTATAAGCCTGCAACGATTGCAAGTCCTACTAAAAGACCCATTCCAGCCCATTTTAAAGCTTTGTTTTCTTCTGGCTTGATTGTGAAGTCTGCGATGTCCATATCAGCTGGCACAACATAGTCTTGCTTTTCAAATCTTGGTTTAATGATCTTGATTGTAACGATTGCACCTACTGCTGTAAGTACGAATGTAGATACTAAGATGAACCAGTAGTGCATTGTTGGGTATTGAAGTGCTTGTCCTGTTGCAGATACGAAAGGTACACCTTGTGCTTCTGCGAAGATCTTAGCATTTTGACCAATAATAACGTCACTTGGTGTTGCCGGAATTAAGTTAGCACTAAATCCTGCTGATACCCCTGCAAATGCCGCTGCCATACCGATTAATGGGTTTTTCTTAAGTCCTAAGTAAAGAAGACCTGCTAATGGTACTAAGATGAGGTAACCTGCATCTGATGCAATACTACTCATGATCCCTAAGAATACAAGTGCAACTGGTAAATATTTATCTGATACTTTAAGACCTACTTTTTTGATAAGTGCTGTAAGTAATCCTGACTGCTCAGCGATCCCTACACCTAACATTACGATGAGGATTGTTCCAAGTACCCCTCCACCGTATGATAACCAGTTTTTAAGTAATGCATTATTGAAAATCCATTGGATGTTAGCATCTGTGAACATGTTTTGGATTTGATGTGTGATTGACCCACCATCAACACCCATTACCTCAAATGTCTTACCACCCAGGAATAATGTACTAACCATTGTAATGATATATAGTCCAATGAAGATGATAACTGGATCTGGAATTTTCTTTCCGATTTTCTCAATAAGAGATGGTTTCTTCTCTTTTGCTTTCATAATTATTGCCTCCTGTCTATATTTGTGTTCGTTTATGTTAACTTTATTATAGCAAAGCGTCTGCAATTTTGCAAGTCATAAATGTCAAAAATTATGTTAACTAAATTTTTTATATTTTTCTATTTTTAAAACCTTTCTTTTTCAACACGCCTCAAACCATTGCAATTACTCATTCGTTATACTTATCATTTTTTAGACTTTTGTTTTTTTATACGTTTTTCGTATTTTTATGTAATCTATTTTTGATAGTCTTAATATCATTTTGATATTTTATACTTATGTCAAATCATTATTTACAAAATTAGATGGGATTGATTTTTACTACCCTTCAATATTCACATGTTTTTCCATATACACGTATAGGCTCTTTACAAAAACAAAAAGAGGCACTGCGCCTTGATGGCGCATGCCTCTTTGGTATCATCTATTTACTTTCTTTGATCAGCTGATTGAGGTGCTTCACTTCAAACAAGAATACCACTGCCGTAATCACAGTTGATAAGAAGTCTGAGATTGGCCCTGCAAGCCATATCCCGTTGAGTTCCCAGAACATAGGGAAAATCATTAACGCAGGAATTAGAATAATCACTTGTCGCATCAAGCTGAGTATAATTGCCGTACTCGCCTTACCAATTGCTTGATAATAGTTAGATGCTACAATCTGGAATCCAACACAGAAGATCGCCATACCCCATATACGCATCCCTACTGTTGTCATCTCCAGAAGGTTTGGTTCTTTATTAAACGCCATAACAAGATACTTTGCTCCAAACTGGATAATCACCCATCCCAGTGCAGAGAATGCTGTCCCTATGCCTAGCGCATAGAAAATCGTCTTCTTCACACGGTCATACAGCCCTGCACCATAGTTATAACCAATAATCGGCTGTACCCCTTGGTTGATTCCAAAGATCGGCATCATAATCATCAGCACAATACTATTGATAATCGCCATAGCGCCAATCGCACGGTCCCCACCATAGGCAAGGAGTCCTCGGTTCGCTACAATACTTACCGCACTAGCTGCTACCTGCATCAGGAACGGTGCCATACCAATCGCCATCATAGGCATTACAATCTCTTTGTCTAGCCCAATATGGCTGCGTCTAATCTTAAGCACGCTCTTGTTGCTTCTATAATAAAGAATCCCCATCACAACACCCACACCCTGTGAGATGACAGTTGCAATAGCTGCCCCTTGTACACCCATTCCAAATCCAAAAATAAAGATTGGATCCAAGATAACATTCGTTCCTGCACAGATTGCAATCATCAGTGATGCAAACTTAGGACTACCTTCTGCACGAATAGTAGATGTCCATAAGAAACTACAAATATTAAAAATGGAACCCACTAAGATAATCGTAATGTAATTCTTAGCATAAACAAATGTATTGTCCGTCGCCCCAAACATTCTCAGTAGTGGTTCTAAAAATACAAGGCCTACAACGCCAATAATCACCGCTGCAATCACCTGCAAGATCAGTGCATTAGAAATGGTCCGCTCTGCATGTTCTTTTTTTCCTCCACCCAAATCAATTGAAATCTTGGCACCTGCCCCTACGGCAATCAACATCGCCACGCCAAGAATCATATTCATAATAGGGAACGTAATCCCTACCCCCGTAATCGCCAAATCCCCTACCTCTGGAATATTCCCGATGTAGATGCGATCAACAATGTTATAAAGCGAATTCACCAACATCCCAAGTATTGCTGGGATTGAAAACTTAATCAGTAATTTCATAGGAGCTTCTGTTCTTAATAGCTGTTCTCTCTCGTTCATCCTTCATCCTCCTCTTTCTGTCTGTCTATAAAAAAGCGCATTTTGCTATTATAACACAACTTTTTTTAAACACAAGAATGAAAGTGTCCTATCAAGTGCTCCATACAACAAAAAAGGTGGCTGAGAGAGTGCCACCTTTTACATTTTGAGTAACCGCCTTCTATCCAGGGGGGATATTTTTCATGGGTTACTCTTTAACCTACTTATTTTAACCTATTTTTCAATTTGAATAGCTATTGATTCAATTTAATGACTTCATCTACTACTTTAGCTGGATCATCTTTGCCTGCTGCAATACCTGGCACCTTACTGGTTAAGTAATCCCACGCTGGTTTCGCAAGCCATGCATCGATCGCGACATCAGAACTCTTTGCCGCACCCGCCATCGCTGTACCTTGGAGACTCAAAGGAGAGAGGCCTTTGATTGGTCCAATATCAGCTGCAGGTGCTGCACCACCTGCCGTCACAACAAATTCTTTTACCATAGGTGTCGTTGTCATATGCTCTACAAATTTGACAGCTGCATCACGTTTTGCTGGGTCATCCCATGCTTTCTTCGTAATGAAGAAGCCTTGTGAGAAACCTGCAATGATTTCTGTCGGATCTTTCTTGCCTTTACCTGCATCGGGTATAGGCATGATTGTGGTTGTCTCTGGGTCAAATTTATCCAGTGCCCAGCTTCCATCAATGAACATTGCAGCTTTTTTGTCTGCAAAAGTCTGTGTCACGATATCATGTTGTGCCACTGCAGTATCTACAGGAAAAGCACCCATGTCACCAAATTCTTTGAAGTGTGTTAACCCATTGACCCATGTATCTCTGACTTCTGTAATGTTACGATTGGAGTGATCTTTGACACCACCTTCAGCTAGGATGAAATGTTCGATCCAGTAATGAGGAATATGCCCCAGTGCTGCTGCAATAGGTGTGATCCCCTTTGAAGCAAATGTCTTTACGGCTGTCTCAAGTTTGCCCCAATCTGTAGGTAAGTCAAGCCCATTGGCTTCAAACAGGTCCTTATTGCAGTAAATCCCTTCATAATACCCTCGAACTGGTACGCCATAAGTTACCCCATCCGTATAAGCTGCTCCTTTGATTGCTGCTGGATAGATATTTGATGCGTAGTCTGGATAGACTTTACGAATCTCATCTATTGAAACAACCTTCCCTTGCTCGACAATCGTTTTTGAATTGACATCAGTAAAGTAGAAAATTACGTCAGGCTCATTGCCTGCTGCAAAGTCTGTTTGCACCATAGATTTCCATGGTTCATCTGCTACAGCTGACTGGTCTTCTACAGTCACATGAGGATTGGCCTCTTGGAAACTCTTGATAGCTGCTTCATACATCGGTGCCGATGGATCCGTACCTCCAAAAGATGATACCGTACGAAGTGTCACAGGTTCCACTACTGGTGCAGCCTCTGCCTCACTCGTCTTGCCTGACTCTTGCTGAGTCGTTGTTTCTGTTTCTTTAACAGGCTGTGGGCCTTTATCGCTTCCACCACACCCCACTAGCACTGTCCCCAGCATTGTCATGCTCAACCCTATAGCTAGTACTTTTGAAAACTTTTTCATATCATAACCCCCTTCATATCAATATGTAAGTTTTGCTTCAACCTTGAACTTAGTATAGCATTTAAAATTACAATTGTAATTCGATTTTATTGCTCTTTATTGGTCGTTTTTGTTCTACGTTTGTAATTTAAACAAATTGTTGCCATCAATGTGCTCAAAGCCAACTCTCTATACTTTTTGCAAACATAAAAATGAGACACCTGATAAGAGGTGCCTCACTTTTATGTTTAGTCGCGTAATTTTGCGCCTACGTTCATTTCTAATCCATTGAGGATCTTTTTCATTACTTTTTGGATTTCATCATCTGTTAGTGTACGATCCGCTGCTCTAAATGTAAGCTTGTATGCTACAGATTTGTGTCCTTCTTCGATTTGCTTACCTTGGTAAACATCGAAGAGCTCTACTGCCTCAAGAAGTTTACCCCCTCTTTGTTTGATTGACTTCTCAATCTCACCTACAAGGACATCTTCAGATACGAGCATCGCGATATCTCTTGTTGTTGCAGGGTATTTTGGAAGCGCCACAAATGATACCGCTGTATTGATTGCACCAAGTAATACTGCAAGGTCAAGTTCAGCTACATATGTTGCTACACCTAAATCGTAGTTTTTCGCTACTGTTGGATGGACTTCACCAAAGAATCCAGCTGCTTTGCCACCTACAAGAAGGTTTGCACATCTACCTGGATGCATGAATGGTAACTCTGTGTTACGTGTTACTTCCACGTCACCCATGTGAAGCTTCTGAGCTAAGACTTCAATCATCCCCTTCATAGCAAAGAAGTCTGCATCTTTGCCGTACATACCGATTGTAAGTTTTTTCTCTTCTGTCGGAAGCTCTGTTTGGCCATGAGATAAGAAGATCTTACCTACTTCATAAAGCGCTACAGATTCGTTTCTTCTATTATAGTTTGTTGCAAGTGATGTGAGCATTCCATTAAGTGTTGTGCTACGCATGATACTGAAATCTTCTCCAAGTGGATTTGTGATTGTCAGTACGTTGCGTAATGGGCTATCAGCAGGAATACAAAGCTTCTCAAATACTTTTGGACTCTCGAAAGTATATGTTAGTGCGCCATGTACACCATGCATGCTCATGATCTCTCTGATCTCATCCACTGTTTTTTGCTCGAAGTTTTTCATCCCTACAGTTGGCTCGCCTCTTTCAAGGGTTACAGGAATCTTGTCATAGCCATAAAGTCTTGCCACTTCTTCTGAAAGATCAGCCATCATCGTTACGTCTGGTCTGAATGTTGGGATTGTCACAGTTTTCGCTGCTTGGTCTACGATGAATTCAAGTTTCTCGAAGTAACCAATCATCTCTTCTTCAGAGATCTCAGTACCTAAGAAGTTGTTGATCCATGCTACATCATAAGGGATTGTAAGCGCTTCACGCTTCACTGGGTACACATCGATCACACCCGCTACAACTTCACCTGCACCTGTTTCATTGATCAGCTGTGCTGCACGGTCGATTGCGATCCCTACTGTGTTTGGATCAAGTCCTTTAACATATTTTTTAGAAGAATCACTGCTGATTCCAAGTTTTTTAGATGTTTGGCGTACATTGTAACCATTGAATGTTGCACACTCGAAGAGGATTGTTGTTGTCTCTTCTGTTACTTTAGTGTCTTCGCCGCCCATAACACCTGCGATTGCAACTGGCTTTTCGCTATCAGCGATCACAAGCATTGTCTCGTCAAGTTCTACTTCATCACCGAGTAATGTCATCATCTTCTCACCAGCTACTGCATTTCTTACTTTGATTTGGTGACCTGCAAGTTTGTCATAGTCAAAAGCATGCATTGGTTGACCAAATTCAAGAAGCATGTAGTTTGTGATATCTACGATATTGTTGATTGGTCTAAGACCTGCAGAAAGTAGACGGTCTTTGAGCCATTTTGGTGATGGTCCAACTTTGACATTGCGGATGATACGTGCTGCGTAGCGTGGACATAGGTCACTATTTAAGATCTCTACAGTCGCTAATGCCGCTGCGTCACCTGCAACTTCTTCTACTTTGATCTCTGGGAATTTGAATGCTTTGTCAAAAGTTGCTGCTGCTTCTCTTGCAATCCCTAAGATACTAAAGCAATCTGGTCTGTTTGATGTGATCTCGTATTCTACGACTTCTTCACCAAGACCAAAGTAAGCCTTCACACATTCACCAAGTACAACACTGCCTTCTGGGAATACGTAAACACCATCTTCTGGTGCGCCTTCTACTTCACTTACTGCAAAACCAAGTTCTTCTACAGAACAGAACATCCCTTGAGATTCTACACCGCGAAGTTTACCTTTTTTGATCTTAAGGCCTTCTGCCAGTGTTGCACCATCTAATGCAACAGGTACGATATCGCCTACTTGTACATTTGTAGCTGCTGTAACGATTTGGAGTGTTTGTCCTTCTCCAACCTCTACTTGCATTACGCGAAGCTTGTCTGCATCTGGATGTCTCTCCTCAGATACAATTTTGCACGCCACTACTTTTGTAATTTCTTCTCCTGAGATCTCTACCGTTTCAACTTTTGAACCTGATAAAGTCATCCCATCCATATATGTGTTAAGATCCATATCTAGATCTACGTATTGTTTTAGCCAAGACATAGGTACGTTCATTTTTTATTCTCCTTTCCAAATCGCCTCAATTAGAATTGTGATAAGAATCTTGCATCATTCTCATAGAATAGTCTTAGGTCATTGATGTCGTATTTGAGCATAGTCAAACGCTCAAGTCCCATACCAAATGCAAATCCTTGATATTTGTTAGGGTCGATGCCAGCCATCTCAAGTACTCTTGGATGCACCATACCACAACCTAATACTTCGATCCAACCTGACCCTTTACATACATTACAACCTTTACCACCGCACATTACACAACTTACATCCATCTCAGCACTTGGCTCAGTAAATGGGAAGTAATGAGGACGGAATTTCACTTGTACTTTGTCACCGAATAATTCTTTGGCAAACATTGCAAGTACCCCTTTGAGGTCTCCAAACGTAATGTTTTGGTCAATTACCAATCCTTCGATTTGGTGGAATACTGGTGAATGTGTTGCATCCACTTCATCAGAACGGTATACGCGTCCTGGTGCGATCATACGGATTGGAAGTTCTTCTGACTCCATTGTATGAACCTGTACAGGAGATGTCGCTGTACGAAGTACAAGATCACCTGAGAAGTAGAATGTATCTTGCTCATCACGCGCTGGATGCTCCTCACCTAAGTTAAGTGCATCGAAGTTGTAGTAACTTGTCTCAACTTCTCTACCATCTACAATCTCATAACCCATACCTAAGAAGATATTTTGCACTGTATCAAGTGTTTTGTGAAGTGGGTGAATATGACCTGCTTTTGCCTTCTTCCCTGGCATTGTGATATCAATCACTTCTTCTTGAAGTTTTTTGTTTACAGCTTCAGCTTCGAGTGCACCTTTTTTTGAAGCTAATGCTTCTTCTAAAGCCTCTCTTACCTCATTTGCCATTTGACCTACTACTGGTCTTTCTTCATTAGTAAGGTCTTTCATACCTCTAAGTACTGCTGTTAATTCACCTTTTTTACCAAGGTAACTTACTCTCAAATCTTCTAAAACTTTGAGTTCATTTGCTTCTGAAATAGCTGTTAGTGCAGCTGCTTTGATTTGTTCTAATTTTTGTTTCACGATATGTCTCTCCCTTCGTTATAAATAAAAAAACTCCATCCCTCTCATATGAAAGGGACGAAGTCTATCTCCGTGGTACCACCCAAATTCCTATGCAATGCATAGGCACTTTGTCAGCTATAACGCGCAACCGTCGCTCTCTACTAATGGTTCAAGAGCGAAGCTCCAATGTGAAATTCATCTACAAAAATTGCCTTTAGGAGCTTCCAGCCAATGGCTCCTTTTCTCTAGTCAGGATTTAAGTAAACTACTGTGCATTTTCTTTGCTAGTGTCTATATTCTATACCCTATTGTACTATACATCTGTCGCTTGTCAAGCTTCAATGTCAGCCTTTATGCACCTTCCCATCTATAGCCATATCCCCATACTGTGCAGAGATACTTAGGGTTCTTGGGATCATCCTCTATCTTTTGGCGAAGCCTCATCACATTGACATCAATCACCTTTGGGTCACCTACATAGGTATCACCCCAAATCCAGTCAAGTAACTCATTGCGACTTATGGCAACTTCCCTATGTGCCATAAAACACTTGATCATCTCATACTCGATAGCCGTGAGCTTGATCGCATGTTCTCTCTTATAAATAAGTCTTCTCTGATGGTCCAGTTTTAAATCACTTAAAGACTTATTATTTTGTAGGTCACCTTGGGTTATACGCCCCTTTTTGATCTGCTCTACGCGCTTGCAGATCCTGCCAAGCCTTAGGGCAACTTCTTCAATGGGTGCAACCCCTGGAATATAAGAATCCACGCCTATTTCAAATAACTTTTTTACATCATATTGATTAAAGTTTCTTCCATATATAAGCAATCCAATCACATCATCTTCAGCTCTAATCTTGGTGCAGATCTGTTCGAGTGCTAGAAATTGATTCCCTGCATCCACTATGACAAGCTCGCCTTCGCCCTTTTCTAAATAAGGAAGAAGTTTTGTCATGGATACCGTCCCTACCCTATATTCTGCTTCATTAAGATTTTCTCGTAGCTGCCTGATAAATGTCTGATCCTCTGAGATCACAAAAACATCTTTCACGCCACATGTCCTCCCTCATCTTAATTTGTCAAATTATCTCTTACTTTGTACACTTGTATACTTCTATTTTAGCCTTAATTTTCAAAAAAAACAACTATCTTGCCAATTAATGTTATATCATGTATGATGGTAATGTTATGTATTCAAACTTTAAGGAGGATTTTTATGTTGACTAAAGGTAATTGTATCGTTGGACAGTCGGGTGGCCCTACAGTAGCGATTAATGCTTCTTTAAGCGGTGTAATCAGAGGCGCGATCTCTTCAGGTTCCTATAATCACGTTTACGGAATGGTGAACGGTATTGAAGGTTTACTTCAAGGGAAATTTTTAAATCTATCAGAGCGTTTTGGCTCACAAGAAAGCTGGGATCAACTAGCTACCACACCTTCAATGTATTTAGGTTCTTGTCGTTTCAAACTTCCTCATCACGAAGTGGCTCCTGAAGTTTATAGTGATTTATTCGCCTTCTTCAAGGAACATGATATTCGTTCGATCTTCTACATAGGTGGTAATGACTCAATGGACACTGTTCTTAAACTGTCTGCCTATGCTGATTCTATTCAATTCCCTATTCAAATTATTGGTGTTCCAAAAACAATAGATAACGATCTTCCTATTACAGATCATACACCAGGCTTTGGTAGTGCAGCCAAATACGTGGCAACAACACTTTTAGAAGTGGCTCACGATACTTACATTTACAATATCCCATCTGTTACAATCGTAGAGATCATGGGACGTAATGCAGGATGGCTCACAGCATCTGCAGGTCTTGCACGTACTGCGTATTCACCAGCACCAGACCTGATCTACCTACCAGAAGCACCATTCTCAACAGAGCAGTTCATCGAAGATGTGAGAGCAATTCAAAAGACACGCAAAAACGTGATCGTTGCTGTATCTGAGGGAATCAAAGATAAAAATGGAAACTATATCTCTGCTACAAGTGAAGCTGTAGATGCTTTCGGGCACAAACAACTTTGCGGAGCTGGCAAGACATTAGAAAATATATTAAAAGCATCACTTGGCTGCAAAGTCAGATCTATCGAACTGAACGTACCACAACGTGCAGCTGCACATATCGGTTCGGCTACAGATATCAATGAAGCAATCGCTATCGGCGAGCACGCTGTACGTAGCGCTTTAGCAGGTGAGACTGCAAAGATGATCTGCTGCAGACGTATCTCTGATATGCCTTATGAAAGCGAGATGTTCGCATATGATATCGCGGCAATCGCTAACAAAGAAAAGACGATTCCTCTTGAGTGGATCAACGAAAGAGGCAACGATATCACTGAAGATCTGATGAACTACCTTCGTCCACTGATCGAAGGCGAGACACTCATCGGCTACAGAAACGGTGTGCCATCATACTGTGATATCTCACACCTTCATACAAAAGGTTACTTCAAAAAATAATATATCACTGCTATGAATGCTAAAGTAAAGTCCCCACTTCAAAATGAAGTGGGGACTTTACTTTAGCAGGATTAAAACAAACTCCCATTATATTTTTTCTGCGCCTTATACATTTTAATAAGTGCCAGTGCAAAACAAATACCAAAACAAATCCATCCATATGCCGTTCCACTCACAAACCCAATGACACCTTCTGATAGTATTCCTATTCCAATTAGGATTGTCGCCTTGCCTATTTGTTCAACGTAAGGTTTCCTATCCTCTTTGGCTACCTTCTGATAATGGTACCTATGAATCAGTGTAATCTGTTCTTTTTTCCACATTCTCCACCCCATATAAATGAATACCAGTGCCATAATCACTAAAAATAGTAATTTGAACATATCCCCTTTACTCCCTTCATTCCTTTTTGCTGATTTCAGCCATCGCTTTGTATACCCCTATCAGAGATAATAGTGCATCTGCTACACTATATACTATGCCCCACCTCTCCTAAATATCCTTTAGCAAAACCTTAACAGGAAAGTAACTACCGCCACTACCATTGCAATACACAAGCAACCCAAAATCACAAACATCATTACTTTTGCAATGCGATCCCCTGTCGTTACTTCTATGTCATCATCTTGAGACATGCGCATTTTTTTAAGACGCCTATTCATAATGCCATAAATCAGAAGGAGTAAGATCCCGCAGATCAGATTGACTTGTGAAAACATCACCGCTGCTGTATTCACGCCATGATTGCCTGGCAGCATCCCTGTATTGACAACCATATTGATACCATAGATGAGTAGGTTCAAGATTGCAATGGCTAACATGATCCCACGAAGCTGTACATACTTTTGACCTTTACGCTGCTTCTCACCTTTTCTCATCTTGGTGACCTGCTCATCCGTCTTGGCTCTAAAGTAGCAGTATCCCATAGTACATGTGACATATTCAAATCCGGATTCCTCGAACAGTTCAAGATAAGCACGCTCTGGCTTCTCAAACACCCCTCTATAATCGATAAGGTACGTATAGTCCCCCTCTGACTTCTTACTGAAAGTATAGTGCATCCCACCAGACACACTTTCAAGGAAGTACCCCTGAAGTGCCATCTCTCTGAGCCATGCTTCTTCTTTATAATCCTCTGTTACCAAAAAACATTTCCATACTTTTTTGTACGCCCCCATACCCTACACCATCCCTTCTATAATCGCTTTACCGTTGTCAATCAACGCTTGAATCCTCACATATTCACGTCTGAGGATCTCTCTTCCAAGCTCCGTCAGAATATAACTTTTCTTACGTTCCCCGCCATCACCCTCAACTTGAGTGATGACACCATCTTTCACCAATTTGGTCGTGGCACCATATAACGTACCAGGCCCTAGGTTCACTGCGCCTCCTGTCATCTCATCCACCTGTTGCATGATGGCATAGCCGTGATTGGGCTGTACCATACAAAGCAAGATATAGTAAGTCGTCTCTGTCAGTGGCAGGTATTTTTTAATGATTTTTTCGTCCATGAGTTTGCTCCATTTCTCTAATAATCAGCACGCTTACTACAACAATAATCAAACTCACAACACCCACTACTACATAATGAATGATCTGAGGTAATGTAATACTATTTAACACACCTAATACACAAAGCATAACTGGTAATACAATCAATTTATTCTTTAACAAAGATGCCTTTACCTTTTTTAAACCCTTCTTCATATCCCTCACCCTTTTCAAATTAATATCATCTCTCGATATATCGCATCTTGTTATATCGACTTGCGATATATCTTATACCGATATAATATGCCTGAGTGCTCTTTTTGTCAATATGTTTTCAGAAAATTTATTTT
>JBOFIR010000018.1:0-5927 GCA_051650265.1 Cellulosilyticaceae bacterium | reverse complement strand
AGCAGATATAGTATTGTTTTTTTTGCCTACTTTTAGAAATGCAGTCTAAGAAAATCTCTTCAAACTTAGGTAAAGAAAGATCGTTTTTTACAAAATAATATCTAGCATTTGTATCAAAAGATTGAAAAACATATTCCTTGAGTGCACTTAAAAAGACAATTTCAGCAATAGAGCCTCTTTTTCTAAGAAGGTGTGCTAAATCTATCCCATTCATGGTGTGCATTTCCACATCCAAGTAAAATAAATCTATTTCATTAATCTTTGAATCGAGATCAAAGAGGAGTTGCTCAGCACTAGTATAACAAAAAAGTCTGATAGGAACTTGATGCGTTTGAGCAAGTTGTAAAATAAATGCTTGAAAGTATTGTAATTGAACAGATTGGTCATCGCATAGAACAATATTAATCATAGAAACCTCTTTACATTTTGTGCTAATGATAGCAAAATTAGTAATTTAAAATAATATTAACTTATTTTATGGATGAGTTCAATCCTATATAAAAAATTTATAGTATTGTTAGGGGGATGGTATTTTGAAGGGGCAATGTATCATGGCAATAAACATTGTAATATTAGGGGTAATTCTTTTTGGAAGTTTCTTATTTATACATATAAAGCTTCAAAATATGAAGCGTTTGCAGTATAAAAAAATACAGAAACAGCGCATGTTCTTTGAAAGACAATTAGAATATCAGCTTTATCACTATGATACTTATAAAAAACAAACGGATGAAATTCGCAAATTCAAACATGACTTTAAAAGTCACCAGATTGTGTTAGAGCGGTTATTAAAAAATAAAGCATATGATGCAGTCGAAGCTTATGTTGAGCAACTAGGAATTTATGCAGAAACTAATCAGCATGAAGTTGATTTTGAAAACTATGTGATCGATGCATTGATTTGTTTTTACAGGGAGGCATGCAAGGAAAAAGGAATTAAGTTAGAAGTATTGGGGCAAGTCTCTACTACTGTAGGGATCACGGATCTTGACTTATGTGTACTACTTGGTAATTTGCTTGAAAATGCTATGGAGGCTGTTGAAAAGATAATTTATGAAAGGTGTATTACCTTGAGAGTCTATATTAAAAATAATACATTATGCATTAATATTAGAAATTACTATGAACACACACTCACTAAAATAAAGGGAAAATACCATACAACGAAAGCAACTAAAGGGCAGCATGGTGTTGGGATAGAGAGTATATCAGAGATTGTTGCAGGGTATGGTGGGGTATTACAGATTGATGATAGAAATCAAGTTTTTCATGTGAAAGTGACTATTCCTCTGCAAGAAAAAATGATACAGGTGAGTTAGAAAGAAGATAAAAGGAGACAATATGAAAAAATTAACTAAAAAAATATTAGGTAGTTTAGATAGCTTGGCAGTACGACTGATTGGTTGCGGAAGTATATTATTTATAGCAATTATGCTCGTTGTAATGAATGTAAATATTCGTTCGAGTTCGTCGATGGTAACAGATCTTATTGAACGTGCAATAGATGATAATGTTTTGTTATATAGCCAAGGGATTGAAGAATTGATAGGAAGACAAAAGGAATTTCTAAATATCATTGCAAAAGATGAGCATGTAATGGCACTTGTGGGAAGTAATGATGAGCAAATAAAAGCATTAGAGGTTCAGAATGTTAATAGGCAATTAGAAATTTTTATGTCGGAGTCAACGGGTATAGAAGAGTATTTTGTAATAGGTAAGAGTGGGCGTGTTGAGGCCTCCTCACTAGCAAATAAAGACTCCAAAAATCTAGGTACAGATCGTTCGCATAGAGAGTATTTTAAACAAACATTGGCAACGAAAGAGACACAGATTAGTGAGGTAATTGTATCTATAGATACGAATAAAAATATTATTGTTATAACAAGCCCTGTAATAGGTGTGTCGGGTAATGTAGAAGGTGTTGTAGCAAGTGCGGTGGATATAGCAGCATTTTTTGAAGTCTATGAAAATAAACATATGCTTGGGTTCCAACAGTCTTATCCTATTTTGTTAGATGAGAATGGTGTGATGATGTTACATCCAGATCAGAGCATGGTTGGGAACGTTCATGGCTCTCAAGAGGTTCAAGAATTTATCAGTAAGTTTAAAGAAGGAAAACTAGAGGAGGCAAGAGGCAATATCAGCTATAAGTCCCAGAGAGATCCTAATGTTTTACAACAAGGAGAATATAATGTACTTAAAGACATGCCATTTATGTTGCTTGCCGTATCAAATGTAGACGAGATTATGACTCCAATCAAGTCTATAGAACGTATCAATATGACGATGATATTAGGTGGAACGATTATCTTTGTGATCCTTTTTGTTATTGTGGCAAGTTCAGTTACAATTCCTATTAAACGAATAGGTAAGGTTATCAATAATATCGCACAGCTTAACTTTAATATAGACCATACCAATGCGAAGACCTTTAAGGGGAGGAGTGAAATTGGTGTGATGGCAAGAGCTATCTTGAATATGAGAAACAAGCTTGTAGAGATCATACAGCATATTCAAACGACTTCTGGGAAGGTAGCAGAGCGTAGTAGCCAAATGGCTCAGGCGACAGAGGTTGTACTAGATGAGGCGATGAATACTTCAGCAGTGACACAAGAACTTGCAGCTAGTATGGAAGAGATGCTTGCAACTACAGAAGAGATTTCTCAAACGACAGAGGAGATCTATGCTAGTGTAGATACCATTGCGGATAATATTGAAGAGGGTAATGCATTATGCAATCAGGTGTTAGAAGGTGTGACGCAGCTAGAAGAAGGTGTCAAAGATACGATTGCACAGCAAATGACTCAATATGAACAAATGAGAATCAAGAATGAAGAAGCATTGGAGAAATCATTGGTAATCAATCAAGTATCATCCTTTACACAGGTAATTAAAGCAATCACTGAGCAAACCAATTTGCTGGCACTCAATGCTGCCATTGAGGCGGCGCGAGTAGGTGAGCAGGGCAAAGGATTCGCCGTTGTAGCGGAGGAGATCCGTAAGCTTGCGAATCAGTCTCAAGGTGCAGTTGAAGAAATCCAAACAGTTGTCAATGACGTCATCCTCATCAATCAAGATGTAAGAGGCAACATTGAAGAGATGGTACACATGGTAGAAAAGCAGATCAATGAAATGCGTGATGTCACTTTAGGAATCATGACTGATTATAAAGGAGATACGACTAAGATTAATGAGATTCTAGGTGATTTCGAAAG
The DNA here is from genome assembly GCA_051650265.1 of Cellulosilyticaceae bacterium. Lineage (GTDB taxonomy): Bacteria > Bacillota > Clostridia > Lachnospirales > Cellulosilyticaceae > JBOFEH01. The sequence continues at coordinate 2,712 of JBOFIR010000018.1, read as the reverse complement.
AGACAGCAGAAATCTAAGAAGTTATATGGATACAATCAATAAGGCTGTTGCAGAGGTGAGTACAGTTTGTCAGGAGAATACCGGAGGTATTACAGATATAGCTGAGCGTAGCGCCAATATTGTGACGCAGGTAACTCAGATAAGGGAGCAGTCAACCGTTAATAAAGAAGGTGTGGAAGCCTTAGAAGAGTTGGTTTTACAATTTAAATTTTAATATACATAAAAAAAGAGGTTCAAATCCTATGTGATTTGAACCTCTTTCTTTATAAACTATTGGATTGTTTTGTAAGCTTCGTAGAATGCTTCGCCAAATGTTCTATGGATGATGCGTGTGAAGTGCCATTCATCCCAGAAATAGTATTGATCTGCATTTGATACAGCAGGCTTGATTTCAGGCCATGTTGGTTGAGCCGCAGCTGTTTTGTTGGTGATTCCAAATTTGTCTGGATTTGCTACGATTTGATCACTAATTTGTGTCACATCGAAGTAAGTAATATCAAGTTCAAGTTCTTCTTGAACTTGGCTAATCATCCAAGGAAGGGCTGCGTTGACACGGTTTGTAAAAATTGAAGCTTCACGTGTGCGGTTTTCATCGATTTCATAAGGAACAAGTGTGAGATCACTGCTTCCTACCACGAAGAATTTCTTTGCACCAAGGTTAGCAAGTTTTTCAATACCTGTCTTGATGTTTTGTACAGCTTGATCTGCCACATCTTCTACTTTGCCTTCCATTGCAAAATCTAAGAATCTAAAGTAATCATTTGCTGATACAAAGATAAAGTGAAGTGTGTTTGGCGCAGCTGCTTGTGTATTTAAATCTTTTGCGTATTTGTCAATTTGACCTAAGAAACCAGTAGCGCCTAAGCTATCCATCCAAGCAGAGTAGTTCTCGTAGCCTGAAGTTGCACCACCTGTTGCGTAGTTTTTGAGTGGCTTGTCAGCCATTTCTGCAAGTACTTCTACCCCAGTCTTACCATTTGAGTAGCGGTTCTCCCAATAAACGGCACCTGGTTTGATATAAGCATCTTTGTTGCCTGCTGCAATGGCTGCTGTAGATACAGCATAAGCAGACCCGTTGTCTGAATAGCTATCGCCAAAAGCAACAATCTTTGAGATATCTTGTGTTGGTGCGGCTTGAACTGGTGTTACAGCAAGGCCTAGTGTAAGGGCGCATACTGCAAGTGATGAAAGTACAGTGTTAAACCATTTTTTCATGTTGTCAATCTCCTTTAATGTTTTAATTTGAGTAAGGGGTGCATAGGTCACCCAAAAGAGTATCGGACAAACTTACAATATAGTTTAGATTGATAGAAAAAAGGATTTTCATTTGCTGTTGTCTGGCCTACATCAGAAGCAAAGAGTGTCATAGATGCGATTGTGAGTGCAGAGCGTGTAAAAAGCATGGCATTTGTTAAAAAATAAATAATAATTATTATTAAAAAGATGAGATTATCAATAGACAAATAAAGTAAAAAGGTGTAAGATAAGGGTGTCGAAAGTGGTGTTTCGCAAAACTAGCATATACATAAGGAGGATACATACATGAAAGCAGTAGTAGATCAAGATATTTGTATTGGATGTGGCCTATGCGTAGGTGTATGTCCAGAAGTGTTTGATATGAACGACAATGGCTTATCAGAGGCGATTGTAGACCAAGTTGAAGAAAACTTACAAGACTCTGCGACAGAAGCAATGAATGCTTGTCCAGTAGATGCCATTATAGTAGAATAGATCGAAATTATATCGTGAGGTATACCTTTGAGAGAAGGGTATACCTCATTTTTTTATCTATTAGTAAAAATGTAGAAAAAAATCAGTAAAAAATAGCAAGTATTTCGTATGTTTTTTAGTTGTTTTTTCACTACTTCCTTTTATAATTAGAATTAAGTAAAAATATTTGCTTAAACAAAAAATAGAGCAATTGAGAGGGAATATTATGTGGTACAAAAAAGACTATAGACGTGTATTTATGGATATGCATCTCAATGACAGTAATGAAGAAGAATACTTATCTAAACTGGATGTGGCATCATTTGTAGACACTTTAAGTGGGGCACATGTTAATAACGTGGTTGTAAAAGCAAAGTCGCATGTAGGTTTACACTACTGGCCAAGTCAGTATGGTAAGATGCATGCAGGACTTAAGAGAAGAAATCTTGATTATGTGGGAGAGATGATCAAGGCATGCCGCGCAGCGGATATTAGTGTGACAGTATACTTCTCACAGGTTTATGACAATTATGCTTATGATGAGCATCCAACATGGCGTCTTGTAAGTGGCAATGGCGTGACTTCAAGAGAGCATGGTGGAAGATACGGTCATGTTTGTCCAAATAATATGGAGTACAGAGCCTATGGCAAAGAGATCTTAGAAGAACTCTTAGATCTTTATGATTTTGATGGGATGTTCTTAGATATGCCATTCTGGCCAGACGTATGTTATTGTGCATCATGTAGAGAACGCTTCATCAAAGAAACAGGCCATGATATTCCTAGAGGAGCAGGCCTTGACAATGAGATTTGGGTAGACTTCTTAAAGCGCCGTCAAGAATGGTTAGAAGAATATGTGTCATTCAATTCACAAGTGATCAAAGCGAAGAAATTACATGTATCAATCGAGCATAACTTTGCAGCAGTTGGTGTGGGCTGGGCACCTGGAGATACAGAAAAAATCTTAGATGCTTGTGACTATGCAGGTGGTGACTACTACGG
>JBOFIR010000017.1:0-3584 GCA_051650265.1 Cellulosilyticaceae bacterium | reverse complement strand
TAATTGACAAATAAGATAAATTACTATAGAGAAATAGGCAAATTCAGGAGGGGTATGATGATATCTTTTAGACCGCGTGTGGTTGCCGAGGTAAGTACAGATGCCATTAGAAACAACTACAAAGAAATAAGAAAAATTGTTCCAAAAGACACTGAGATTATGGGAATTGTAAAAGCAGATGGCTATGGGCATGGTGCAGTAGAAGTAGCAGGTGTTTTACAAGAGGAAGGTGTCAACCGATTGGCAGTTGCAATTGCCAAAGAGGGTGAGGAACTTAGACTTGCAGGGATCAAAGCGCCAATACTTGTTTTAGGGTATACACCACCCGCAGATATAGAGGGGCTTATTCAAAATGATCTCACACAAACTGTGTTTTCTTATGAAATGGCACAATATATCTCAGATGAAGCCTGTAAGCTTGGTAAAACAGTGAATGTGCATATTAAGGTAGATACTGGGATGGGACGCATAGGCTTTTTGTCAGATCCTCAAAGTATAGAGGAAGTGAAAATGATTTCAGAGCTTCCGAATATCAATGTAGAAGGGATCTTTACACATTTTTCAACTGCAGATGAAGAGGATCCAGAGTACACAAAGGATCAATGGAGTAGATTCTTAGGATTCCTCAAGGAACTGCATGAAATAGGCATAGAAATCCCTATTATTCATGCAGCCAATAGTGCAGCAACTATAAGCTATAACTATACTCATCTTAATGTAGTAAGACCGGGCATTATACTTTATGGTTATTATCCGTCAGAGTATCTAGCAGGACATAAGGTGGATTTGAGACCGGCGATGACACTCAAAACACAGGTTGTTCATGTCAAGGAACTACCAGAAGGTCACTTCATTAGTTACGGAAAAAAATATTGTACAACGCATAAAACTAAGATTGCGACAATACCTATAGGATATGCAGATGGTTATTCAAGAAGGCTGTCTGGTAAAGGTAGAGTCCTCATTAGAGGGCATTATGCACAGGTAGTTGGGAATATCTGCATGGATCAATTTATGGTGGATGTGACGCATATTCCAGATGTGAGTGTAGGTGATGAGGTCGTAGTGTTTGGAAAACAGGGTGATTTGGAAGTTACAATTGAGGAATTAGCAGCACTCGCAGATACGATTAATTATGAAATCATATGCATGATAGGAAAAAGAGTACCAAGGAGATATATTTAGAATAATAAGTATATAGAGAGTTAGAACTGGAGAAAATAAAGTAAACTCAAGTATTCATGCCAAGTCATGTAGGGAGTGGTTTGTGATGACTCATAGTGAGACTATTACACCAGCAAGGGGTCAATCTTCTTCCAAGAAACAAAAGGCAAAGGTAGAAATGAACATCATGAAGAAAGGGTACCAAGAAATGGCTGATATCAATCTATCTATATCAACACTATGTTTTGAGGTGGAAAGTGAGGTAGAGACTTATTATGATCGTATAGCGGAGAGTGAGTAGAGTGCTAGTGAAACGAGGAGATATCTTTTACGCAGATTTAAGCCCAGTAATTGGGTCAGAACAAGGTGGTATTAGACCTGTTTTAGTCGTTCAAAACGATATAGGCAATAAATTTAGTCCTACTGTTATATGTGCAGCTATTACATCCAAAATCAATAAGGCCAAACTGCCTACACATGTGGAGATTGATGCGAACCAATATGAGCTGGTAAAGAACTCTGTCATACTACTTGAGCAGGTAAGGACCATTGATAAGAAGCGGCTCAAAGAAAAAATTTGTCATTTGGATGAGGATTTGATGAAGCAAGTTGATAAAGGACTAAGAATTAGCTTTGGTGTCAATACATAAGCCTTGTAGAGAAAAAGAAGTTCGTAGGAACTTCTTTTTTATAGTAGTAATGTTTTGAGTCATACACTTTCGTAACTCATTATTTTTTGAAAACAGATCAGAGGTAGATGCTTGTAAAAAGGGTCTAGAATAAAATGAATTCATATTATATAATAGTTATTATTGCTATATAAAGAGGTGGAATGATGAGTAGCTTAGAGGAGCAAGTAAAAGATAAATTAACAAAAGTATGTATTTGTCGTGCGATTACTAAAGATGTTATCAAAAATAGTATCCGTGAAGGCGCAGATACAGTGGAGAAAGTAAAGGAAGCTACAGGTGCGACAACGGGTGCATGTCATGGTGGTAGATGTAAAGGGAAAATAGAAGAGCTTCTTGAAAGCTATAAAAATGAAGAATGGCATTAAGCCATTCTTTTCTTTTGCAATAAAGAATATATGTGGTACAATAAGGTAATTCTATCAATAAGTTTAATGTAGGAGAGGGATGTAACCATGAAAGATTTATTTGATAAACTCAGTGATAGTGTAAAAAATACCTATAAAGAAGCAGTTGGTCAGACACAAAATACAGTTGACCAGACCAAATATAGAAAAGATATGATAGCCCTCAAAAGTGATCTTAAAAAACTGTATATGCAGCTAGGGAAAGAGTGTTACCGCGAGCAAATTCAAGGGAACACTTTCTATGTAAATACCCCTTTGTGTAATAGAATTACGGCTTTAAGAGAAGAAATTGCTACATTAGATAAGCAGTTGGCTGAGGTTGTGGAAAAACAAAAAGATAGCTTTGAAGCCTACAAGCGAGATGTAAGGAAGACTTGGGATGAGCGTCAAGATACTCAGGGTGGCTATCAGCGTGCAGATGGCTTTGAAGTCATGAAATTCTGCTCAAAATGTAATGTAGGGAATAACCCAAAGGCAACTCACTGTACGAATTGTGGGAGCCCTTTTTAAATTCAAAGGTAAGGAGATGAACCTATGGAGAGTAAATTTACACAGCAAGCACAAGAGGCGATCGCCTATGCACAACAGATCATGACAACACTACGTCATGCGTATCTAGGAACAGAGCATTTACTCATAGGACTACTACATGTGAAACATTCTGTAGCATACAAAGCGCTTGCAGAGCAAGGTGTTACAGAAGAAGATATGATAGAGAAAATTAGAGAAGTGATTGGGTTTGGTACACCGACCCTTGTGATAGGAAAAGATTTTACACCACGTGTGAAGCGTATATTAGAGACGAGCAAACAGCTTGCAAAGCAAAATGGCATGCAACGTGTGGGAACAGAGCATATTTTGATGAGTCTGCTCAAAGAAAAAGATTGTGTGGCGGTTAGACTACTTGAAGGTAGCGCTGATGCGGGCAAGGTGCATGGAGACTTAATGCACTTTATGACGGGAGAAGGAAGTATTAGAGAGATGGCTGAGATTCAGGAGCCACAGAAACAATCTCAGAAGAGTACAACACCGACACTTGATAAGTTTAGTCGTGATCTCACACAGCTTGCTAGAGAAGACCGTTTTGACCCAATAGTGGGGAGAGAACGTGAGATTGAGCGAATCATTCAGATTCTTTCTAGACGCACCAAAAACAATCCGTGTCTTGTAGGGGAACCAGGTGTTGGTAAGACTGCAGTTGTAGAAGGATTGGCTCAAAAAATCGTTGAAGGCAATATACCGGACCTGCTGAAAGGGAAGAGGGTTGTTTCACTGGATTTATCTTCTATGATTTCAGGAACTAAGTATAGAGGTGAATTTGAGG
>JBOFIR010000016.1:0-46129 GCA_051650265.1 Cellulosilyticaceae bacterium | reverse complement strand
GCCATCACAAGTGATCCCATCAGCAAGATTGGTGGATGAATTCCCAACGCTGCTCACCTTGCTTGGGTTAGAAATACCAGAAGGCCTACCAGGGCGCTCACTGGTAACGAGATAGGCAAGTGAGACCACATGATGCCTAGTGCTGTAAAATAGCCAACCGATGAGGTTGGCTATTTTTAATTCAAAGGGAAAATAAAATTACTAAAAAATATGCGAAAAATCTAAATTTTATTAATTTTATTTACAACTTTAATGACGTAAGCTATACTAAATGCAAACAAAAGATTAAATAGTAATAGAAAGATCAACGGGTGAGGTGGTTGGATATATCATTTTTACTAAAAATAGAAGTTGTAGAGCGTTAAAAAAACTATAGGGTTAGTAAAAATTTTATATAGGTTGTTCAGTATTGTGAAAAGACACGTTAGGGGGAGAAAGTAAAATGAAAAGATGGAAAAAACTATCGGCATTACTTTTAGCATGTCCAATGATTTTAGCAGGGTGTACAACAAGTGGAACAAAGGGAGGTAGCGAGGAGGCTGTTCAAGCAGCAAACACGCAACAAGAAGAGGGTGTGAGTAAGGAGAAAGGGGCACCAAAGATAGTAACTATGGGGAATCCAGGAATTGTTGATCCAAGGTATAGGGATCCTGTTACAGGGGAATCACCACTACCTGCAGATGAATTACATGCTGCTGAAAAGGCACTACAAGCAGTTATGGACGAGCTCAATGTAGATTTGCAGTTTGTTCAGTATCCAGGCAGACCAGACGAGGTACTCTTACAAAGTGTATTAGCAGGAGATCCTATTGCAGACCTTGTTTATATGTGGATAGGCTCCCAAGGAACAGTGTTGACACAGAATGTATTGCAACCGTTAGATGACTATGCATATATCTTTGAAGGGGAGCATGAATGGATGTTATGGGATGAAGTAGCGGGAAGTCGTTTTTTTGTTAACTCCAATATTACATTTACACCTTGGTGGCCACTTATCTATAACATTGATTATATCGAACAGGTTGATGCCTTAAAGGTAGATGGTGAGACTGTCTATCCTACAGATCTTTTCTTGGATGGAAGGTGGACCTGGAGTGTATTTGAAGACTATTTAGCCAAAATAGATGCACATTTTGCGAATAGTAAGGCACCTGTACGTCCGGAGAAACGCATTGAAGCTTATCAGACGGATTATAGAGAGGCAGTTCTTCAGGCTACCTATGCCAATGGTTCAAGTATCTATGGAAAAGATGGACTTCAGGTTGCAACACCTGAGACTAAGGAATCAGTTGCCTATGTAAAGAAGCTGATGGATAAGGGATTATTAACTTGCCAGCTCTGGCAGGAGGGAAATGCTGAACCAGGATGGGTAGCCAATTGTATTAACTTCCAAAATGGAGAGACAGTATTTACCAATAGTGAGGGATGGCGTATTCCAAATGCAGCGCAAGGTGCTGCGGAGCGTGGAGAATCTATCGGAATGGTTCCATTTCCTAGAGCGGATGCTATTCCAGCAGGAGATCCACGCTATCAACAAGCAGGAACAGCAGCAGACTGTGTAGGGGTTCTCAAGGGGGTATCTCCTGAGCAAACAGAGTTGGCACTCAAGACATATGCAGTGTATTATAGCACATATTATAAGGAACTGTGTGGTGGAGAGACTGCGTTAGATTATAAAGGATTTAAAGCAGAAACGATGGCGGCAGACTTAGGTCTAGATATTTTCCATCCTGTAGTTGGTGCAGATATATTAGAGACCTTTAACTGGATGGCCGATAATATTGAGATCAATGACTATAGTCAGTTGACGGATGTCTACTATAAGCAATTTATGCCATTTTTAGGGGATTCATTCTATGGGTATAATGGTGTACCACAGTATGATGTAGCGATTGAAATGCAAAAAGGTGTATTTGATGACTATATCAATAATATCCTAACAATTGTTCAGTCTAATGAAATTAGAGATAATATCGCACCTAAATTTAAGGCTTTACAAACCGCAGCATTCCCCGTGGGTACAGATCCTTCAACTATTGCATGGGCTGAGTATTTATCAGTTACAGATGGCGTAGATGGTGATTTGGATATGGAAACAGCAACAATTGATGTTTCAGCAACAGATTTTGGTGTAGTGGGGTTATATGAGAAGGGAACTGTTGGAACCATTAAAGATAAATCAGGTAATGAAGGTAAAGCAAATGTTAATATGGTGATCTATGATATTGATCATACTGAGGCACCAACGATCATCTTCAAAGAAGAGGCGCGAAAACTTGCACTTGATGAGGAAACCTCTGAAATTAAGTGGAATGATTTTATTGAAGTAGCGGTAGACAAGGATGGGCTGGATCTTAAGAAAACAGTAGAAGCAGATCTATCCGAGCTTGATACAGCTACAGCAGGTAAGTACAATGTAGCAATCACCGTAACGGATTATATTGGCAATAAAACAACGCAAGCACTTGAAGTGGAAGTCAACTAGTAAATAAGAATATCTAGGTATAAAATGATGTCTTATTAACGTATTTTTGAATAGTTTACGATAACAAATAAAAGTCCCTTACATCTGTAGGGGACTTTTGTTTGTTGTACAAGATGCGACACTTTTCTCCGGTTGTACCTTGATAGCAACGAATAAATTGACAAGAGAGAGAGCGGCAGCAAAGAAGAAGATATACTGTGGTCCCCAAACACTCCAGAGCACCCCTCCGATAGAGGCGCAAACAATAGAGACGATATGGTCCATACTGATTCCTAGTGATAAGGTAGGCGTAATATCTTCGGGGGCAATGGCAATAGAGCGTAAGTAGACAGTTCGAATAATTCCCATCTGCATGGACATTTTATCAATGATAAGCAGCCCAAGGGTAAGTGCTACGGGGAGACCAATGGTTGGGAGATACCCTGTGGCAAAGCCGCCGCTAAGCATGCCATAGAGGAGATACACAACGATGAAAGAGAGTGCATCCAGATAAAGCATCTTTTTGATACCAAAGCGGTCAATCCAGCGTCCCAGTGCAGGAATAAAGAAGATGCCAATAAAAGAACCTACTATACTAATAATTGCTAAAGTATCTGCACGCTTGCCTAATAGATCAATTAGTACCCAAGGGCCATAAACGATCATGATCTGTTTTTGAACCCCATTCATAATCGCCAAGATATAGTAGTATTGGTATTTTTTGCGGAAAATCCATTTGACTTTACGGTCTTTTTTGATGGGGTTATGTATGAGTTGTTGTAGCAAGATAAAGAGGATCAATACAATTACAAGGCATATGCCGCTTATAAGGAAAGGTAGCTTTGTAGCAGTGGTAAAACTAAAGAATTCTGAGCGGAATCCTGCAAAGACCATGATACTTGCGATCATGGTAAAAGCTGTACTTATGCCTTTGAACTGGCCCATGCGCTTTCCTATTTTTTCCTCACCTATAAGAGCCATACCAATGCCGTCTTGGAGAGGAAAGAAGAGATGCATGCCGAGAGAATTGATAAAAAGGAAGATCAGCATTACGGCAAAAGGTGGGGTGATCACACCTAAGATGAGAATGCCAATGATGCTGAGGACTTGAGCGATCATTGCCATTCTGAGATCACCCAAAAAGGAAAGGCTAGAGATTAATACGATACAAAGCACACCGGGTAGTTCACGTGGGAATTCGATCAGACCACGTTGGAAGGCTGAGATATCATAAACTTCTTTGAAATAGTTGGAGAAAATAGCATCACTGAGTCCAAGTGCAAGAGCTGTTAGTGCAAGGATGATCATGTAGAGTGCTATTTTTTTGTTGTTTTTTAAAAAATCCATTACGACGTCCCTTCTTAAATATTTTTGTCTAAAGACATTGTAGTATAAATTATTAGCATCATCAATTATTTTATGAAAATTTAAACTTTTACATTGTGAATCGATGATCAAAAATAGCAATATTGTGTTATTTTGAGGCAACATTGAGAATGTCTAGGTGTCTCAATTAGCTCTATAATGAGATATAACAAGGTGAGTATAGAGGGGGTATAGAATGAGGATACAAGAAAAAATAGATAAAATCTCAGCAATTCTTAGATCTACAGCAAACGGTGATTGTATTCTTGCATTAGCAGGGGCACACGCGAAGGGGATGGCGGATGAAGACTCTGATATTGATATATTTATGTTTGTAGAAGAGCCGAAGTCTTTTGAAGAAAGAAAACGTATCATAAAGCGAGCAGCGGATACAGGGACTACACCGTGGGTATCAGAAAGTTTTGATGAGCACCCTTGGGGAGGATCTATGGATTTTTATTTTGAGGGGGTACCTGTAGAAACAACGGTACGTACAATGACGCAGATGAAACGACGAATTGATGAAAGTATTGAGGGAAAGTTTGAAATTATTCCAGCAACATGGACATCTAATGGCTACTATACTTTCATTTATTTATGTGAGCTCAGTTTTATAAAGCCTATTTGGGACCCTAATGGTATATTAGAGAGTTATCAAAAACAGATAAGCGCTTACCCTGAGAAATTAAAACGAGCAATTATACAATGCTTTATGGGTAGAGCAAATACATGGATTGATAACTTTCACTATCATAGCGCTATTAAACGTATGGATTTGCTATTTACAGCACCTATTGTGATGCATACGGTAATGGATATGATACAGGTAATCTTTGCATTAAATGAAGTGTATTTCACAGGAGATAAGAAGCTTGAAAAAGCACTGCAAAATATGGCTTATTGTCCTAAGACACTTAGAGACAATATCACATTTTTATTAACGGCCCCAAGAGATCCACAAATGTTGCAAAAACAGAATGAGGTATTGAGGGAGATAAGAGATGAATTAGCAGAGAGAGTGAGGCGTCAAAAATTATGAAACCAAAAGTACCAATCAATTATTTATTTCAGGGGTGCTATAACCCTGAGTTGGAAGCAGAGATTCGTAAAGGAAAAGATAAGTGTTACCGTTACAATCAGCTAAGTCCTAATGACATAGAAAAGCAGCAAGAATTACTTGCTGAGCTATTGGGTAGTATGGGAGAGAATGTCATCTTTACCCCACCGTTTTGGTGTGATTATGGCTATAACATCTCTGTGGGTGATTATTTTTATGCTAATCACAATCTAGTAATCACAGATGGGGCGGCTGTTTCATTTGGCGACAATGTATTTGTTGCACCTAACTGTTGTTTTACAACTGCTGAGCATGCCATCGATCCGGAGCAGCGTAAAGCAGGTATGGAAATTGCAAAGCCAATTACTGTTGGTAACAATGTATGGATTGGGGCAGGGGCAACGATTCTTGCGGGTGTCACAATTGGAGATAATTCAGTGATTGGAGCAGGAAGTGTGGTTTCAAGATCTATACCAAGTGATGTGATTGCTGTGGGTGTTCCTTGTAGAGTGATGAGAAAGATTACGGAGGAAGATAAATATCGCTATCCGCTCTATAGACAGGATTGATAGTGTATAGTAAGGAAATGTCCTGATAACATTCTCTGAAAATATTAAAACTAAAGTATAATAATTTAAATAAGATAAAATTTAAAGCATCTATAATGGGAGTATAAATACCACGGAGGTGCTGTGATGAATTCTTTAGAGAGAGTTGTGCAAATACTAAATCACCAAGAGGCAGATAGAGTACCAGTCTATCCGCTTATTAATAGTGTATCTCGAAAAACAATGGGATTGACTTATGAAGAGTGGACAAGAGACGTGAAACGCTGTGGGGAAGCGATCATCAAAGCCACTGATGAACTGGACTTAGACTGTATCTGTACATTGGTAGACTTATCTGTAGAAGCGGCAGACTTTGGGCAAGAGCTGCTGTACTTTGAAGATAAAGCGGCGTGCCCAAACCATTTGAATAGACTCATCAAAGATGTAGAAGATTATGAGAAAGTCAAAGCGGTGGATCCGACAAAGACACCACGTATGAGTGAGCATATTGAACTTGCAAAATACTTAGTGGAACAAAAAGGTACGGAGAAGCCTATTGTAGCTTTTCTCTTTGGACCTTTAGGCATATTGGGGATGCTACGTGGACAAGAAGATCTCTTCGTGGATATGCTACTTGAGCCAGAGGCGGTAAAGCCAGCACTTATAGAGATCAACAAGACACTGATTGCACTTTGTGATGCCCTGATTGATACCGGTGTACATGCCATTATGTTTGATACCTTATTTGCATCCACATCCATCATGAGTAAAGACATGTGGGATGAATTCGAAGGTGGATTGATCGAAGAAGTGGCAAATCATGTACACGCACGAGGCTGTATGGTCATGCTTCATAACTGTGGCAAGGGGACCTATTTTGATGTGCAAATCAAACGTATGAATCCAAGTCTTATCTCTTTCTTACATATACCAGATGACTGTTCCTCATATGAAGAAGTCAAGGAGAAGTATGGGCAGCAAGTCACACTAATGGGGGCGATAGACCCAGGTTGGCTTATGACAGCGACGTTGGAGCAAGTAGAGGAAGCATCCAAAAAGCTGATTGATCTGTACAAGAAAGATGGGGGATTTATCTTGGCTACAGGGTGTGAGTATCCAGCACCATTAGACTTTGATAAAGCACGTGTCATGGTTGAAACAGCTAAGACGTATGGACGATACGAATAGATAAGCACCACAATAGAAAGTAAATTTATACGTAAAAAAGATCTCGAAAAAGGTGTTGTATCAGTCAGTAGAATGAGGATACAACACCTTTTTTGAGAAAAATAATACAAAGAGTAGCTGTGTTAAGTCATACATAGAGGTTTATTTATTAAAAAAATTGTACTATAATATAAAAATATTTATATTATTCAATTCTAAGTAATGTCGGGGGTGTGTATGATTTCAGCGGAATTAAAAGCTTTGGCAGAATCTTACTTGCGACAGGGGGATTCACAAAAAGCATTAGACTTATATAGAGAGTTATTGGTTGTTACGACTGCTGCACAGGAAATCCTTTCTTTGAAGATCAGTATCAGTAAGGTGTATATTTTATTGGGGGAATATACAGAGGCTCTTGCTTATGCGACTGAAAGTTCATTGATTGCACAGGAGATGAATTACCAAGAAGAGGTAGGGCAGGCGTATCAGCTTATTGGGTCTATTCATTTTAGATTAAAAAAGTTTGAGAGGGCAATTCCTTACTTTGAGGATGCCTTACAAATCTATGTGACACGGCATGACTTTGAAAAGGTGGCGTGCATTTCCAATAATATAGGGGTTGCGTATTTGGATGCAGGCGATTTTAAGCAAGCGGAGAAGTATTTTAGCAAGACGCTAGAACTCGCTCATTTGATTGCAGAACCTTATCCTCTGGGGTTAGCTTATACGAACAGAGGAGAGATTTATCTGAAGCAACATCAGTTTGATGAAGCCGTGATTAATTTTTTTGAAGCGATTGATATTTATAAAGAGCTAGAGATTGCCTTATGTATAGCATATACCTATCTGAGGCTATCCGAGGCGTATATGCATAAAGGGTATCTGGTATTGGCTCTTGAATATGCACATGAAGCGATGAGAATGCAGACAAAGATGCAAGATCAATATGAGCTATCGGCATGTTATCGCCATCTCTCAAAGCTCTATGAGATGAAATCTGATTTTAAGCGTGCACTGGATTACTACAAGCGCTATAGTAAGATTGAACTCGACTTAGCTCACCAAGATACTCAGGGGCAAGTGGTGCAGATGGAAAGGGAATTTAAGGAGAAAGAGCAGGCTTTATACAAGGAAAAGATGTTGGAGCTAGAGGCCGTGAATCACAAACTCCATAGCGCCTATGAGCAGATCAAGGAACTTTCTATGACAGATATGCTGACGCAGGTATACAATAGGCGAGGTTTCTTGGAACATATCAAAGGATGTGGCCAGGAGGCAAAAGAGTCGCTTAGAAGTCTTATGATTATTGATATTGATAATTTCAAACAGATTAATGATACATATGGGCATGTGGTAGGGGATAAGGTATTGGTCTATACGGCGCAGGTTCTCAAGACTATTTTTGCCAATGAAGGGATTGTATGCCGCTATGGTGGTGAAGAGTTTATCGTACTTATTTCACAGTGTGATCTTGACCAAGCACAACTATTAGCTGAGGCTGTTGCTTGTACTATTCAGAAGGATTGTGTTGTGAGTCTAGGCCTTGAATATACCGTTACTATTGGGATTCATACAGCAAGTAGGCTTGCGCTGGAAGAACAGATTGACCGGGCGGACCAATGCTTATATGCTGGCAAACAGAGTACTAAAAACTGTATCATATGTTCTACAGCATGAGTCAGGGCTATCCCTATACAGCAAAATACCCCTGCTACTTACAAAATTAAGTAGCAGGGGTGCTTTTTATTTCACTTTTTTTGGTTGGATACCAGTCATGATGAGTTTTGCCCAATCTGAATTGTCATTTTGGATCCACTCAGAAGTCACATTCAGTGATTTGAGCCAAGCGTTTAAGCCGTGACTTTCTTTGCTTGTCTCAGGGAATTTTCTACCAAAGATTTCTTTGATCTCTTCAAGTAAAGCAAGTTGCTCTTGTTGAGCGAGTTCTTGACCGAGCATAGGTGTGATCACCTCGTGGCAAGCTCTCGTTGAAGCTGTATCTTCAGCATGAAGCTCTACAAAAAGTAGTTGTCTTTCTTTGTTCAAATCTGTTTTGATAGATTCGATTTCATCTGTGTTAGATAAATATTTTTTTGCAACTGTTAAAGCTTCGATATCACGATCTAATTTGATAATACTTTTTTCTAATTTTAAATGTCTCATTAATAGTCTCATTTCTCATATGGGATGTGTAATCAATTTCGGAACTTATTATAGCACGAATTGATCAACGCCGCATAGGGAAAATTTGTTACAATCTTGCTTCACATTCTTTAGTCATCATCAGGTCCTTTACATATATGTGACATCTAGTTTTTCACGCTGTGCAGAGCGTTGGAATTTGACGCTTGGGTAGCCCAAGACTAAGGTTGCAGCTACTTTTTTGCCTTTAGGCACTTGGAGTGCTTTCTTAAGTTTGGCTGAGCGGGTGACTGATCTAGGGTGATCTATGGTCTCGAGTGATGTGTGCTTGGTAGTGTACAAGTTCTATTTTATGCTATAATAAAGAAAGATATAGTCTGGACACTAACAATTTACAAATTTAAGAGGATGACATTATGAGACGAGAAACGCCTATAAAAATTAAGGCAAATTATGTGAAGGCAATCCAAAAGGGAAATCCGCTGATTGCCAAAGAAGCGATTATCAATATGAATAAGCTTAATGAGGATGTTGTTTTAGTAAACCTATATGATGAGAGAAATATGTTTCTTGCCAAAGGTTACTATGGTAAACAAAATAAAGGCTATGGTTGGGTGCTTTCTTATAAAGAAAATGAAGTGATTGATGCAGCCTTTTTTGAAGAGAAACTAAAATCGGCTATTACCCATAGAAAAGCACTTTACAATGATGCGTCTACTACGGCTTTTCGTGTTTTCAATGGAGAAGGTGATGGCATAGGTGGGCTGATTATTGATTATTATGATGGCTACTATGTGGTGAGCTGGTACAATGAAGGTATTTACACATTTAAAGAGATGATCATCGAGATGTTGATCAAGGCCGCTGACCCAAAGGCGATCTATCAGAAGAAGCGTTTCAATGAAGGTGGTCAATATATAGAAGAAAATGATTTTGTATGGGGAGATGAGCCAGAGTTCCCACTCATCGTCAAAGAAAACGATGTGAACTTTGCGGTCTATCTTAACGACGGGGCTATGGTTGGTGTCTTCTTAGATCAGCGTCCTGTAAGAAAGCTGATCAGAGACCGTTATGCCAAAGGGAAGCGTGTGCTCAATACATTTTCCTATACAGGTGCATTTTCTATATTTGCAGCATTAGGTGGCGCCGAGACAACAAGTGTGGACCTTGCCAATAGAAGTTTGAGCAAGACAAGAGAGCAGTTTGAAGTCAATGGAATCGATTATACACAGCATCATATTATTGTAGAAGATGTGTTCAAATACTTTAAGTATGCGGTGAAGAAAGCGCTTAAGTTTGACATGGTGATTCTAGATCCACCAAGTTTTGCAAGATCCAAAAAATTCACTTTCAGTGCATCTAAGGACTACAAGAACCTGCTCAAAGAAGCGATTGCCATCACTGAGCAAGATGGGATCATCGTGGCATCGACGAACTGCAACTTATTTGATATGAAAAAGTTCAAAGAATTTATTCGACAAGCTTTTAAAGAAAGTGAAGTGGGCTACGAGCTCTTAGAGTCATTCACTTTGCCAGAAGACTTTAGAACACTTGATACATTCAAAGAGGGTAACTATCTAAAGGTTGTATTTATCAAAAGACATTAAAAGCTGGCAAGGCGCAATTACCGATTGCTATTCTACGGTGCTTGTGATACTCTAAGAGATAGAAAAGAAGACGATGTGATCAAAAACTCTTATATTTTTCGGTATAAGAGTTTTTTGTATGATTTGACAAATTTTAGTGCAAACTAAAATAGAGTTTGCCATCTATAGGAGAATATAATGACGACAAGTAAAAGATTAAATGACCAAATTAAGTATAGTAATAGAAAAAAAGTAAATACAGATTTCAAAGGAAAAGATTTAAGAAGAAGTAACTGTTTTGGATGTGATTTCTCAAACTCTCAATTCGATGAGACAAGCTTTAGAGGGGCACAGTTCAAATCATGTAATTTCTCAGGATGTACTTTTGATGGTGCAGAGCTTGTAGCAGCTAACCTGAAGAAATCAAGTTTCAAACAAGTGAAGTTTGTAAACACACTTTTTGATACAGTGAACTTAGAGAGTGTTGATTTTGAAGGAGCAACTTTTGAAAATGTTATTTTTGTAGGTACAGATGTAAGTAAGGCGATGAACCTTGACCTTACAAACCAGGATGTTCAAATCTTTGATGAGATGCCTGAATTAGAGATGAGTAAAGAACTTGAAAAAGCAGTTCAAGGGCTTCTTAAAAATGAGTTCGTAAAATACGCACGTGTATTAGATACAAAAGAGGGTCAAGTAAGTGCGATCAGCGTAATGCGTTTATTAGAGCAATTTGATGAAGCAACTTTAATCGAAGGATTAAAGAAGATTAAGAAGAGCATCACACAAGATTTCTGCACATTAAATACAATTACTGAGGCGATTGAAGCAGTTCAAACAGTTTAATTGAAAAGATAATCCCCCATTGGCACAATGGGGGATTATTTTGTATACTAGTTAGAGAGCATCGCTTGATGTACTCAAAGCTAACAAAGGAAAAAAGGGGATTAAGATGACCATAGAAGTAATATTGGCGTATTTAAAAGAAAATGTTCAGCTAATTATTTTTGTAATCATGTTTTTAGAAGGCTTGAATCTCACAGGGATTCCTGCAATTGTGATCTTGCCAAGTATTGGTGTATTGGCGGCGCAGGGTACACTTTCTATCACACATGTCCTGGCAAGTGCCATCTTAGGAAGTATTGCAGGAAATATTTTTTACTATTTGGTAATCCTAGCGGTGGGGCCCAAAATTTATAATAAGATCTATAAACAGTTCAAAGGCATGCGAAAATCCCTGGACTTAGCGAACCAATTGGCGCATAAACATGGCAATAAGGCATGCTGTATAGGGAGGGTAATTCCAGGTGCACGTACGGTTATTTCTTTGATGGCAGGGACATTTAAGGTACGATTTGTAGATTTTGTGATTTATTCGGCGCTTGGCATCTGTGTATGGAACGGGGTACTGCTTATGGCAGGCTATATTCTCGGATGATAGGGAGCTAGGTAAAAGCCTAGAAAAGGTATAAGAAAAAAGTTGAAAATAACAGAATGAGGGCAGTGGGAACTATTGAAAGAGATAGCTTCTACTGTCTTTTTGTGTGGTTCAAAAAAGGATAAAATAGAGGGATAAATATTATAAATATTTAAAAAATATTGACAAATTAAATAAAGCAACTTATAATTAAACATACCAGTGGTATGTAAAAAGAAGGGGGAACAATTTTGGCAAGAAATAAATTCCCAGAGATTACAATAGAGCGTATACTTGATGCTTCACAAAAGCTTTTTTTTGAAAAAGGTTACGATGATACGACTATCCAAGATATTATTGATGCATTAGGAGATTTAAGTAAAGGGGCAATATATCATCATTTCAAATCAAAAGAAGAAATTATGAAAGCACTTACAACAAGAATGGCCTCAAGTGTGGCTGATGCATATGCACACATCATAACAAATAAAGATTTAAATGGATTAGAAAAGATAAAAGAACTTCTCTATATTAATCTTCAAGATACAGTACAGGAAGATATTTTAGACATCATGCCAAATATGCTAAAAAATCCTAAACTTTTGGTTATGCAACTTGAGGTCACGATGAATGGAGTAGCGCATGAAATTCTTGAAAGCATGATTAGAGTAGGTATAGAGGATGGATCTATCAAAACAGATTATCCACGAGAGCTTGCTGAAGTCATAGCCTTACTTCTAAATATATGGCTTAATCCATATATTTTTGATAGTACAGGAGAAGAAAGTTATAAAAAATGTATGTTTATTAAGACGATGACAGACAGTCTTGGTGTGGCTATTATAGATAACCGTATCCTTGATAGATTGAATCAACTCATGATGCAATATAAAAAGTAAATTGCCCAAAAGGCATTTTATTTTTACTTAAATACATACCAAGAGAATGTTAAAATGACTGAGAAAAAAATTATAAAACCTAAAAAAGGAGATTTATTATGAGTTTATCTGAATTTATGATTATCCTTCCTGACGTATTACCTTTTTTAATTCCCATTATACTTTTATTATGTACGCTGATGATTACAGCATTGGTAAGCGTTTTGAAAAAAGAACTGCCATTGAGTCAAAAAGTAATATGGATTGTAATTATAGTATTTATCAATATGATTGGACCACTCATTTATTTTGCAGTGGGTTCAAAATTGTTAGATGAGAAAGTACAATTTAGGAATGAGGTGAAATAATGTTTGCTATAGAGACAGTGGGCCTTACAAAACAATATGGTGCCTATAGAGCTGTTGATGAATTGAGTATAAAAATTCCAAGGGGTGCCGTATGTGGCTTTTTGGGCAAAAATGGAGCAGGTAAAACAACTACAATTAAAATGTTAGTAGGGCTGACAAGGCCAACATCAGGCAAAATCACTTTAATGGGCGAGGCATACGATTATGGCGCACATGATAATTCGATTATTGGGTACTTACCTGATGTTCCTAATTTTTATGGTTATATGACTGCTAGAGAATATCTTGAGTTTTGTGGGGGCTTATATAGTATAGAAAAAGGGGAACTTAAAAAACGTATTGATGAACTACTAAAAGAAGTCGGATTAAATACAGCCAAAAATCATATTGGTTCTTTTTCAAGAGGAATGAAACAACGTTTGGGTGTTGCACAAGCACTCATTAATAAGCCACAAATTATTTTTATGGATGAACCAATAAGCGCCCTTGACCCCATTGGTCGACATGAAGTGATGGCGCTTATTCGCTCACTAAGTGGCAAGGTTACTGTATTTTTTTCAACACATATTCTTGCAGATGTAGAAACTACGTGTGATTATGCATTGATACTTAATAAAGGCAAACTTTTGGCAGCGGATTCTATTGTCAATATGAAACAGAAGCATGCATCCAATACAGGGGTTCTACGGCTGTTCACCTTTGAAGATGGAAAAAGATTTATGAATGCAGGAGTGGACAATAAAAATATTTTGGTGGAGCAAAGGAATGCCTTAGAATTTTTGGTGCGTGGCAATACGCCAGAGCATGTAGCGATCAATGTCTCCAAAATATTGGTAGATGCGAATATTTCAATGCAGAGTTATGGTGCATATGTTCCTAGCCTAGAGGATATTTTTATGGAGGTGACTGCAGATGAATAATTTTATCATATTTTTTAAAAAAGAATTCTTGGAATTTACGCGAACTAAAAAACTTTATATTTTTCTAGGTATTTTTGCATTGTTTGGAATGATAAGTCCAGTGATCGCGCGTTATATGCAGGAGATTATTATTGCTTCAATGGGGGAACAAACAGCACTGACAGTACCGCCAACGACGTGGGTTGATAGTTATTCACAGCTTTATAATAACTTAACACAAATGGGTGGACTCACTACTATATTTATGTTCATGGGATGTGTGGTGAGTGAAAAATCAAATGGCTCTGCGGCATTAACCCTTACTAAGAACTTGTCACATACGACATTTATTATGGCAAAATTCATAGCTGCAGCTACTTTGTTTATTCTTTCCACGCTCGCATCTGTGGTCTTGTGCTATATATATACTTACTATCTATTTGGATATGCGGGACAGCTACAGAATGTTTTTATGGGAGGATTGGTTTATAGTGTTTTTGTTTTAGTATTACTTGCTATAACGGTGCTAGCTAGTACCATTGCAAAAAGTACAGTAGTTGCTGGACTACTTTCATTTTGTGGATTTATACTGCTTATTATTGCGAATTATATACCTAAAATAGGTGAATATCTTCCAGGTACACTATTATCTAAAATGATAGAAATTACTACAGATGTATTCGTAGGAAGTGTTACTGGGACAATGGTAATCTCACTTTGTATGATCGGTGCGTTGTTGGCTTTGGCTATTTGTATCTTGAAAAAACAAGAAATATAGCACGATGTCTAAAATCAAAAGATAAAATTTATGAGATGATTAAATAGCGTGTAGTAAATGCAGTAGAAGGAGAGTGGGAATGAAAGATGAGAAGATATAAAGAGATAAGTTATACGCTTGCAATGGTTATTAGCATAGTGGTTGGTATATGGCACTTTTGCGTGCCATACCTTTATAGTTGGTATGACTATTTACCAGGGATTCCAGATATTTTACGTGTATCTATAGACTGGATTAATTTCTTTTTTTCACTTTTCCTTGTGGGGTATAGTGTATTACTTCTGCTTGTTAGGAAAGAATTTTTTGAGAGAAATAGAGTGGTGTATTTGTTCTACAATTTTTTTGTCGTCATATGGATTTGTAGAGTAGGTATAACGATTGTTCACAATTGGGGATGGAATATAATGGTAATGGGTTATCTGATAGCTTTTTCAGTAGAACTGATGTTACTTTTGATACCACTTATTAAAGTAAATGTTAAAGAGAGCAGTGAAAGTGTATAAAATAGGAGTTTATGGAGGTGCACGATGGATCAAATCATATACGTAAATGGGAAAAAAATGAATACCTATGTATCAGGTAATGGGGATATGACGTGTATTTTTTTGTCAGGATCATCTGTTCTTTCTCCTAAGTGGGAGTATATGACATTGATAAATGAGGTGTCTCAGTATTGTAAAACGATAGTTATTGAAAAGTTAGGCTATGGATATAGTGATCTCACAGAGTGCCCACGTGAGATTGACACAGTTATAGATGAATATAGATATGTAGGGAAAGGATTAGGTATTAAAACGCCCATTATTTTGATGGCACATAGTATGGGCTTTTTAGAAGCAATCAGATGGACACAACGGTTTCCAGATGAAATAGCAGGGATCATCGGAATAGATGCGGCGACGCCTAATGCCTATAAGGATTTTAATGTGGAAAAGCAATTGAAATCATTGATGTTCCTTGAGAAAAGTCATCTATTAAAGAAGATACTAGCTCACATCACTTTTAAAAGATTATGTAGACAAAGAACCTGCACTGAGAATGAAAAAAAACGACTCAAGGATGTGGCCTTTACCAAAATACTTAATGCCGTTTGGATAAGTGAAGCTAAATACCTTAGAAAAAACATTGATACGATTAATAAGAGTAATGCTATACAAGTACCAATGCTATTTTTTATTTCAAATGGGAAAGGAACTACCCAAACTAAAAAGGTATGGAGAGAACATGCACTTGACTATTTATCTCATAGAGAACAATCACAGTATGAGTTAGTTGAGTATCCACATAATTTATATGAATATATGCCTAAAGAAATAGCGAGTAGATCAAAGGAATTTATTTCAGAATTGTAGTTATTTGCAAACTATGGCATAAATGAATTGTGTAAGTTTATTTGATGAGAAGGGGAGGAATTAAAATGGAACTTACTATTAATCAGCTCACAAAACACTACAAAAATAAAATTGCAGTTGACCAAATTTCATTGAAATTAAATGAAGGCGTATATGGACTTTTAGGGGCAAATGGTGCTGGTAAAACGACATTGATGTGTATGTTATGTGGTTTATTAAAACCCACCAATGGAGAAGTTAAATTTAATGGAATTGATGTCAGTGAAGAAGCCTACAGAGATTTATTAGGTTATTTGCCTCAGAACTTTGGCTACTATCCGGAATTTACCGCATTTGATTTTCTTAGGTATATGGGTAGCGTAAAGGGGTTAAGTAAGGTGGAGGCAAAGACAAAGGCACAGGAACTTTTAGAAATTGTATCTTTAAAAGAAGTATACAACAAAAAAATAAAGAATTTTTCAGGGGGGATGAAACAACGATTAGGCATTGCACAAGCATTAATCAATAATCCAAAGCTTCTCATTTTAGATGAGCCGACAGTGGGATTAGATCCTAAAGAACGTATTCGATTTCGCAATTTAATTTCTCAACTTGGTACGGAACGTATTATTTTACTTTCAACCCATATTGTATCTGATATTGAAAATATTGCATCAACTATTCTTGTAATGAAGAATGGGCAATGTATTCATAATGGAAGGTTAGAAGAAATTGTAAAAGTTATTGATGGCAAGGTATTTGAATGCAAAGTAGAGAAAGAGATGGTAGATACCTTAATGGTAAGCTATCCTATTATCAATATTAGAAAAGAGGATACAGGAACATGTATCCGATGTATTGCTGATACGCCGCCATGTGAACAAGCAATAAGCGTTCCAGCGACACTTGAAGACTTGTATTTATATTATTTTAGTGAGGGGGGAGAAGATGCGTAATCTCTGGAATCTTATGCAAGGTGAATACAAGAAAATGCTATGTAAAAAAAGTATTTTGATCCTAGTACCTTTAGCGATTATTTTTACTATTTTTAGATATACAACGTCAATAAATGATGTTCCCGGAGGAATAAGTGGCGTAAGTTATTTCTTTGAGCTTACAGATACAACAATATTAATGATCTTTTTGATTACAAGTATATGCATAGGGCCACTTTTTGCAGAGGAATATACAACACGTGTAGATCAACTCATCTTATCTGCAAAATATGGAAAGAACAGGCTGATATGGGCTAAAATAAGTGTTGGTATTTCTGTTGCTGTAGGATTAGTTTGCATCTTTTTTCTTGCGAGTTATATAAGTACACTAGTGGTAAAGGGATTCGAAACAACGACATCTGAAGAATGGAGACTTTTAGGGATATACTGTATGTGTGCTTTAGTGGGCAATATCTTTTCAAGTGTTATTTGTATGTATTTTTCAGCAAGACTCAAATCGTCCTATAGTACACTAGTGGTTTGTTTTTTATTGATCATCCTATCTAGAATGCTTCAGTTTCCAGAATCATTCTACTGGGGTAGGGCACTAGCACAACTTCTTCCACTACAAATGGCAAGTATAGCTACTATCTGTTCATCATTTATGTATCACATTGGCGGAATGCAATTAGCTCCTTACCAATTGATACCAATTGTTGCAATATGTGGGAGTTTGATTATAGTCCCTATGGTATATCGAACTTTTAAAGAAAACTAAGTCAAAAATGAGTTAAATACATTTTTTCATATCTTAGTAAGAGAAGGTATGGTAGATTTTTCTGCGTATGGGAACAAAAAAAATCTGTAAAATAGGACTATATGTGTCTTATTTAAGGATGATGAGGTGATTGCATGTGTACAGCATTAAGTATGAAATCAGATGAAGGTAAACATTTTTTTGGGAGAAATATGGACTTAGCCTATACATTTAACCAGTCTGTGATGATTATCCCAAGAGGGTATCAATATGAAGATAAGGTAACAGGTAATCCAGTAGTGAATAAACGCGCAATCATAGGGATGGGAACAGTGATTGACAATCACCCAGCCTTAGCTGATGCCATGAATGAAAATGGACTGGCGTGTGCGGGGCTCAACTTTGAAGGGTATGCATACTTTGAAAAAGACCCCGTACCAGGTAAAAATAATATTGCACCTTATGATTTGATCCAATGGGTATTGTCTCACCATGACACAGTCGAAGAAGTGAAACAGCGTATTCAAAATCTGGAACTCGTAGATCGCCCAATCAATGACAAAACACCTGTTGCCATGCTTCACTGGATGGTAACTGACCGCCAAGGTCATAGTATTGTTATTGAGAAAACAAAAGAAAAGCTGGCAGTACATGACAACCCAGTAGGGGTGCTGACCAACAATCCTACCTTTAATTGGCATCTGACAAACCTCAATGAATATGTGCATGTGACACCAGATACACCAAAGGATGTGAAGTGGTATGAGCAGCCACTCAAGCCACTTGGTATAGGGGCGGGGACAATAGGCATACCAGGAGATTTCGCATCTGTTTCAAGATTTGTAAGAATCGCTTACATCAGAGCGCATATGCCAGCACTCCCAGATGATCTGACTGCCATGACACAGTTTTTCCATATGCTTGACTATGTGAAGATGGTGAAAGGTGGGGTGATGACAGCAGATGGGATGGAGGATCTGACCCTTTATTCTTCTTGTATGGATCAAGAAGCGGGCATTTATTACTATAGAAACTATGGCAACAACCGTATCAATGCAGTAGACTTGCGTAAGGAAGTATTAGAAGGTGATAGCCTCAAGATCTTTGAATATCTAGGTAAACAAGATATTTGTTATCAAAACTAAAAGACAAGACGAGTAGGGTCCTCATAGTGAAAACTATGGGGACTTTTTTGTATGAGAAACCTATAAAATTTGTAATTGTTAAGTTAATTGTGATAAAATATTAAAGGAAAGTTAAAGAAAAGTGGAATTTAAGAGGGGGGACAGCGATGCATAAGATTATGACTTATTATCTCAAGCCGTATTATTGGCGGATGAGTGGTGGGTTTGTCATTAAGTTTGTAGGTTCAATTATGGACTTATGTTTGCCTTGGATTTTGGCATATATGATTGATACAATTATGCCACTCAAAGATGAAGGGCAGATTTATTTGTGGGGGCTTTTGATGATCGTCTGTTCATTTTTAGCCGTTTCGTTTAATATTATAGCCAATCGCATGGCGTCTAAGGTGGCGAGGGATACAACAGAGCATCTCAGAAATGACTTGTTTGAGAAGGTGATGTACTTATCGGATACTGCGATTGATACCTATACTAAGCCTTCGCTCATGTCTAGGCTCACAACAGATACTTATAATGTCCATCAGATGATTGGGCGTATACAGCGTCTTGGTGTGAGGGCACCCATTTTACTGATTGGTGGGATTATCATCACATTGACCCTAGATCCTGTGTTGGCAGGTGTACTGATCATTACCTTACCGTTTCTATCTTGGATTATGATTAAGGTATCGAAAAAAAGTATTCCTATGTATACCCAGCTCCAACACGCTATTGACCGATTTGTAAGGATTGTGCGTGAGGATATCAGTGGTATTCGTGTGATCAAGGCCTTATCCAAAGAAGGCTATGAACGTGGACGCTTTGAGAGAATCAATGATGAAGTCGTTGGACAAGAGCAAAAGGCGGGCATGGTCATGGCTGTTATCGACCCAAGTGTCAGCATCATCATGAACTTGGCCTTAGTAGGGGTGATTGTAGTAGGTGCTTTTCGTGTCAATAGTGGCATGAGTGAAGTGGGGAAAATCCTTGCTTTTATGACCTATTTTACATTGATCCTGAATGCGATGATCTCAATCTCCAAGATGTTTGTCATCCTCTCAAAGGCGATAGCTTCTGCAGATCGTATTGATACAATATTGGCATTGGATGAAGATATGGTGGTGATGCCAGCGCTTTGGGATGATGAGGAGCCTGTGCAAGATAGGTCACATGTGGTGTTTGAGCATGTTTCCTTTGCATATAACCAAGGGGAAGAAGAGGATTTGAGCGGTATTAGTTTTGCACTGAAGAGAGGGGAGACGCTGGGGATACTTGGTGGTACGGGTGCGGGCAAAAGCACGATCGTTAGTCTGCTGTTACGTCTGTATGATGTGAAGTCAGGGCGGATCTTGATCGATGGGAGAGATATTCGCAGTCTGCCGTTACAACAGCTTAGAAGCCGATTTGGGGTGGCCTTTCAAAATGACATAATTTTCGAAGATACGATCCTTGAAAATGTCAATCTCGGTAGAGCACTAAGCGAAGAACAGATTGAGGAAGCCTTGCTTTATGCAAGAGCCAAGGAGTTCGTGGATCAAAAGGAGGGGCAACTAGAAGAAGCACTTGATATCAAAGGAGCTAACCTAAGTGGTGGGCAAAAACAGCGCATCTTGATAGCAAGAGCACTCGCTGCCCATCCGGAGATTTTGATATTAGACGATGCTTCGAGTGCACTGGATTATCAGACAGATGCGATGCTCCGTCAAGAGCTTGCTATGCATTTTCAGGAGACAACCAAGATCATCGTGGCACAGCGTGTCAGCTCGGTCATGCAAGCTGATCATATCATCATGCTAGATGAAGGCAAGGTGATCGGATATGGTACCCATGAGGACTTGATGCAGCAGTGTGAGTCTTATAGACAAATTAGCACATCACAGATGGGGGGTGTCGCATAGATGGCAGGTCGTGGATTTGCAGGAGAACTTGCAGCAGGCAAGGGTATCAATAGCCAAAAGCCTGGGAGCAAGCCAGTCAACAAAAAGGCAACATTAGTGAGGCTCATGGTTTATTTGATGCAGTACAAATGGCTTTTGCTTGTGGCATTGGTTTTAACCATAGGAAGTAACTTATTTGCCTTAGTAGGGCCTATGCTATCAGGCTATGCAGTAGATGCCATGGTAGGTGTAGGCAAAGTGGTATTCGAGAAGGTATTCTATTATGCAGGGCTCATGGTGGCATTTTACTTGGTGGCGAGTATCTTGTCGTATTGGTTAGCTGTGCTGATGCTCACCATCAGTAAGAAGGTGGTTAAGCGTATGCGAAAGGATGTATTTGATAAGCTGCTAGATTTACCGGTAGGCTACTTTGATACCAGACAGACTGGCGATATTATTAGCCGTATCACCTATGATATTGATACAATCAATGGGTCGCTTTCAAGTGACTTGATTCAGATGCTGACCACCCTGATCACTGTGACAGGTGCACTATCTATGATGCTGGTCATCTCCAAGCCTTTGGTGCTGGTATTTTGTGTGACCGTACCCTTGTCTATGGGGATTACGAAGTTTATCACCAGTAAGACGAGACCCCTCTTTAGAGTACGCTCGGCAAAGCTTGGAGAGCTCAATGGTTTTACTGAAGAGATGGTGTCTGGGCAAAAGACACTAAAGGCCTATACACAGGAGGCAAATGTTCTAAGAAAATTCAAAAAGAAAAATGAAGAAGCAGTAGATGCTTATTATGCGGCAGAATACTATGGGGGGATGACTGGGCCTTGTGTCAACTTCATCAACAATCTATCGCTATCCCTAATCAGTGTATTTGGCGCCATGCTCTTTTTGGCAGGAAAGATGAGTATCGGAAATATCTCGTCCTTTATCCTTTACTCTAGAAAGTTCTCGGGGCCGATCAATGAAGCAGCCAATATTGTCAGTGAACTACAGTCCTCTCTTTCGGCAGCAGAGAGAATCTTTAGCTTGATGGATGAGCTGAGTGAACAAGCAGATGCCCAAGAGGCCTACGTACTAGGGCAAGAGGCTGAGGTGGTAGGCAAAGTGGCGCTCAGTCATGTGCAGTTTGGCTATGTAGAAGGGCAGACGATTATTCATGATTTATCACTGGATGTCGAGCCTGGTAAGTTGATCGCCATTGTAGGGCCAACAGGTGCTGGTAAGACCACACTCATCAACCTCTTGATGCGTTTTTATGATGTGCAAAGTGGCCAAATCCTTGTAGATGATCATGATACCAAGGCGGTGACACGGGCGAGCCTTAGAAAATCCTTTGCGATGGTGCTCCAAGAAACGTGGCTTTTCCATGGCACGATCTATGAGAATCTTGCTTATGGCAAAGAGGGGGCGACGCGTGACGAGGTGATTGAAGCGGCGAAGGCTGTGAAGATTCATAGCTTTATTAAGAAGCTACCAAAGGGATATGATACGGTGATTAGTGATGAAGGTGCCAATATCTCTAAGGGGCAAAAGCAGCTACTGACCATTGCACGCGCCATGCTCTTAGATGCGCCGATGCTGATCTTAGATGAGGCGACATCCAATGTGGATACGCAGACAGAGCGACACATTAGTCAGGCCATGAGAAAACTCATGGAGAATAAGACATGCTTTGTCATTGCGCACCGTCTTTCGACGATTCAAAATGCAGATACCATCTTGGTCGTCAAAGAAGGTGAAGTGGTGGAGCAAGGTACCCACGAAAGTCTGATGCAACAAAGAGGATTTTACTGCAACTTGTATGAAGCACAGTTCGCATAATGAAAAGACACATCTCTTGTGTCTTTTTTTTGTAGGAGCTATAAAACTTTCACATAATCTGAGAGATTACATATGATAAATTAAGGATAAAACAAAGGAATAGGTAAAATAAGGACAAGCTTCAAATAAACGACAAAAGAGTCAAAAGGTAGGTGAATTGTAAGTAGAGCTGGAGAGGGAGTGCTATATGAGATTATTTAATATTCCGCAGGTGATTCAGCAACCAACAGGAGAAACATTACAGTGTTTTGCAAGTGGAGATGAATATTTCAATTGGTTACATGATGGGAATGGCTATATCATTATTCAAGATAAGGGCAGTGGAAGATATACTTATGCACAATATAAAAATGGGGTGCTAGAACCCTCAGAATTAACCGTGACAGCAGAAAAAATAAATAGTACCACTTTGAAAGACAGCTATCCATTTGTGGTGAGGATTGAAGAGATTAGAGGATCTATGTTGGGGAAGTTAAGTAGCTATAAGGTAGATACGCTGCAGGCTCAACAAGGGATACTGAGTGCTCAAAGTCTTGCAGGGGCGTCATTTACTGCGACAACGGGGACGATTAATAATATTGTTATTTTTGTACGATTTAAGGGTGAGGCTGAATATAGTACACCTTTGAGTACCTACAATAATCTGTTTAACAACAGTACGGCTAACTATAACTCAGTCTATAATTATTTTCAAGCCACATCTTATAGTCAACTGACATTAACATCTCATTTTTTTGAACAGGGAGGTAGTGATACAGTCATCTCTTATGAAGATGCTCAAGTAAGGGACTATTATAGACCCTACGGGCCTACAAATCTGATAGGATATCAAACACAGGCAGAAAGAACAACGAGAGAACAGACTTTGGTGGCAAATGCAATACTTTTTGCAAAACCGTTAATTGATGCAGCACCTTATAGCGTTGATAGTGATGGAGATGGCTTGGTGGATAGTATTGTACTGATTGTGAAGGGGATGCCGGAAGGATGGGCTGACATACTTTGGCCGCATCAGTGGGTATTGTTTGATCAAACGGTTTTATTACAAGGGGCTAGAGCCTGGAACTATAACTTCCAGTTATCAGACTTTCTCAGTGTAGGTGTATTGTGTCACGAACTCCTTCATACACTAGGGTATCCAGACCTTTATCATTATAGCTTTGATGGGTTAGATCCTGTAGGGATATGGGATATTATGGATGGTACCACGAATCCACCTCAAAACAACAATGCGTATACCAAATATAGATATGGAAAGTGGATCCAATCGTTGCCTGTGATCACAACATGTAGCAACTATAGTCTCAATCCGCTGACGATGTCAAATAACAACGTATGGCGGATCAATACACCGCTATCCACAACAGAATACTTTGTTTTGGAGTATCGTAAAAAAGAAGTAACCATGGATAGTACCCTTCCCGGCTCAGGTTTGTTGGTCTATAGGATCAATACAGCAGTGGATGGACAAGGCAATGCAGGGGGGCCACCGGATGAAGTTTATCTCTTTAGGCCAGGAGGGACGCCTAGCAGTGAGGGCAACCTAAGCGATGCTTATTTGACAAGTGACATAGGAAGAACCTCTATAGGTGGGGCAACAAGTCCACTCTTCTTATCAGATGGCACGGATAGTGGGATTGTGATTCGAAATATTGGATCAGCTGGAAGTACCATTAGTTTTGATGTGCAACTTGCAACATGTGGTACTGATGCCTTACAGATCCAAAAGCAGGCTACCCCTAGTGTCATCAATCCAGGTGAGACTTTGCTCTATGAAATAACCATCACAAATGCGGGAAGTGTATCACTACAAAACATTGATTTGAGTGATACCATACCACCAGAGCTTCTCAATCCAACATATGCTTTGGCGGGAAATCCAAACTGGTATCCATGGCAGGGGAGTTATCAGATTACAAGCTTAGGAGCTGGAGGATCAGTAACGCTACTGATCCGAGGAAATGTGCAGTTTTTAGGAAGTAGTACCGTAAGCAATACGGCGATAGTGACCCTAGATGGTCAGCAAAAAACAAGTAGTGTGGCAGTGACCATCAACAATGCTGTAGGAGACCTGCAAGTGACCAAAACAGCTTCAGCTGATCCGATAGGGATAGGTGAAGTGTTATCTTATCAGATTACCGTAACCAATACAGGGAGTACACCTCTTTCTAATGTGTGCATTACAGATCAGGTGCCCTCAGAACTGACTAATCCAATCTATCAGATCCAGGGGAATACAGCTTGGTGTAAATGGCAGGGATGCTACTGTATTGATAGTCTGGCGCCTAACCAAAGCATCACTTTGATAATCAGTGGGATAGTTGCGTATAAGGGCTATGATGCAATGATCAATACAGCTATTGTTAAGAGTGGGGGACAACAAAAAACAAGTAGTGTGGTTGTACGGATCAATAAGAATGTACCCACCTTGCAAATTATCAAAACAGCATCATGTGATGCCGTACAGCCAGGGCAGGTATTAATCTATACGATTGCGATACGAAACAATGGTGTTCTACCCCTTCAAAATATCCTAGTGACAGATACGACACCTACCGAGCTTCAAAATCCTATGAATCTAATTGTGGGAGATACCATATGGAATGTATGGAGTGGCAGTTATACGATTGCAACGCTAGGTGCAGGTGCAGTATTTAGAATGTTGATCAAAGGGACGGTGCAGAATACCACTGCTACTGAAATTGTAAACACTGCGATAGCAAGTGCCATGGGCCAAGATGTGAGTAGTAGTGTGACTGTAGCACTTTGTATTCCTACACCCTGCTGTAATACCTGTGGTGGGCAGACACTCTATCCAGAGTCAGGCTATATAGGATGTGAAGAAAACTGTTGACATTCTGTAGAATATGATATACAATTTGAGACAATATCATTGACAGGGAGAATAAAGATGAACTTAACTATAAACACAAACCAGTTAAAAATGAATATTTCATATTATGGCTATTATAGATAAGTTTGTATTTATAGATGGAACGTACCATTATAGATACAAGCTTGCACCCAAGTTGTGTATCTATGATGGCCCACTTTGAAGTACCTCAAAAGCAGGCCACATAGCAGATGATGTGGCCATTTCGTGAAGAAAGATCCTAGGCAGGTCACATTGTTAAAAGCGATGTGACCTGCTTTTTTGTTGCATCTAAGACGGGAGCTAGGCACTTTTCATGCAGGAGAGACTGCAGCTTGACGGCATGAAAAAACGCGGTAGACGTTGGTCAAATGATAGATAGAGAAAAATAAGATGAGTT
Organism: Cellulosilyticaceae bacterium; assembly: GCA_051650265.1. Taxonomy (GTDB): domain Bacteria; phylum Bacillota; class Clostridia; order Lachnospirales; family Cellulosilyticaceae; genus JBOFEH01. The sequence continues at coordinate 20,325 of JBOFIR010000016.1, read as the reverse complement.
ATTTGTATAGATTATAAAAACGAAAGTAGGAGGTAACACATGAAAGAAAGAGAGAGTTTTTCAAATAGATCTGGATTTATTATATCTTGTGTAGGCGCAGCATTGGGGCTGGGCAATATATGGATGTTTTCATACCGATTGGGGGCGTACGGGGGACCGGTATTTTTGATCCCTTACTTCATCTTCGTCTTTTTATTAGGGTCAACAGGGCTCATGATTGAGTTTGGATTTGGGCGTCACTTTAGAGGCGGATCATTTACAGGGATTACAGAGGTCTTCAAGAGACGCGGCTTCAAAGGTGGTCAGGTGGTTGGACTCATTCCACCAATTGGACTCATGGGCGTTTTAATGTTTTATTCAGTTGTAATCGGATGGATTCTTAAATACTTTACAATGAGTGTAACCGGTGAGATCATGCGTATTGATCCAAGTACATACTTCGATAGTTTTTCAGGTACGACAAAGAGTATTCCATTCTTCCTTGTGGCAGTTGTGCTCACAGTGATTATTGTTTCTCTAGGAGTAAGTAAAGGGATTGAGAAGCTCAACAAATGGATTATGCCCCTTTTATTTGTACTCTTTATCGTGCTACTTGTAAGAGGCATTACATTGCCAGGTGCGATGGCAGGTGTGAGCTACTTACTGACACCAGAATGGTCTTACTTGTTCAAAGTGGAAACATGGATTATGGCATTGGGGCAGGCATTCTTTACAGTCTCACTCAATGGCTGTGGGATGGTAGTTTATGGCAGTTATATCAGTGAAAAGTTCGATATCCCAAGTGCGGCGCTTAGTACAGCACTCTTTGATACATTGGCAGCACTTCTGGCAGCATTCATGATCATGCCAGCGGTATTTGCTTTTGGACTGGACCCTGCAGCAGGGCCATCACTACTCTTTATCACATTACCACAAGTTTTCCAAGCGATGCCATACGGCAATATTGTGAGTATCCTCTTCTTCCTCAGTATTATTTTTGCAGCCATTTCTTCTTCTGTAAATATGCTTGAAGGTAGTATGGAGGCACTTATGGCATGGACCAAGCGTACAAGAGTACAGGCGTGTGTCATCATCGGCATTGTATGCTTTGTACTGGCATTACCACTAGCAACCAATGGTGCATACTTTGGTCAGTTTGCTGACTTTGTTACGATAGTGATCTCACCTGTAGCAGCCCTCATCGTAGCATGTGTGTTCTTCTACTTACTAGAGGGCAAGGAAGTACTTGGCGCCATCAATGAGGGGGCCAAGAGACCACTTGGAAGTTGGTTTATACCTTTTGGAAAATATGTCTTTGTAGGGGTGACGCTGGCTGTCATCTTGTTAGGTGTAGCATACGGGGGGATCGGCTGATCTGGTTCATGATTTGATCCTAGGATCTCTAAAGTTTTAGTACAACTTTAGGGGTCCTTTTTGTGTTATACTAAACAAAAGTTTGATTATTCATCATTTTTAGTGATAATCTAAAAAATGCTAGGGGGAAGCATGATGCGTCATATCATAAGATTTGCAACGCCAACCAATGACTGGGAGGAAGGAATGCCTATAGGGAATGGGCGATTGGGGGCCATGATCCTTGGTAATGTCCAAGAGGAAAAGATCCCGCTCAACGAGGAGAGTATCTGGTATGGTGGGCCAAAGAATCGGGTCAATCCTGATGCAAGAGGTGCAGTAGCAAGCATTCGGCAGCTACTCTTTGAAGGGAAAATCGAAAAAGCGCAGCGCCTTGCACGTATGGCACTCACATCCACACCGCAGTATATCAATCCGTACGTGCCGTCGGGTGATGCCTGGTTGTTTTTTGAGGGGCACCAAGGGCCTTATCAGGATTACAAAAGGGAACTTGATCTGGATCAAGCTGTGGCAAGGGTGCAGTATCAGATCCATGAGAAGCAGTATGAGAGAGAATACATAGTCAGTCACCCAGATGGTGTGATTGCGATGAGGCTCAGCTGTAGTGAGAAAGGCGGACTAAGTCTGAGTGTGAATCTGAACCGTAGACCTTATGAAGGAGAAAGCGGAGCATGTAGTACGCAGATGATCACACTAGATGGGGAATGTGGGAAAGAAGGTGTCACCTTCACCACAGTGATGGGGGCGACATCCCCTGATGGTGTGATTCAGACCATTGGGAATTTTATCAGTATTCAAGAAGCGACTGAGGTCACACTGTATATTGCCACAGAGACGTCTTTTAGAGACGCAGCCTATCGTAAGGAAGCCATTGCCAAGGTAGAAGCGGCTATGGTTAAAGGCTACGAGCGTCTAAAGGAAAGTCATGTGAAAGATTACGAGGCGCTCAGCAAGCGCAATACACTAGATCTCTATACAGATGAGCCCACGTGCCAGACGGATGAACTCATTCAAAGATGTAGGGAAGGCGAGGATAGCAATGCGCTAATGGCGCTGATCTATCAGTTCGGTAAGTATCTGCTGATTGCCTCTTCTAGGCCAGGCTCTTTGCCAGCCAATCTACAAGGAATCTGGAATCAGTCTCATACACCGGCATGGGAGAGCAACTACACCATCAATATCAATACTCAGATGAATTACTGGCCTGCAGAGGTTACGCAGCTAGGGGATTGCCATGAACCACTTTTTGACTTTATAGAAAGGCTTTGTGAGAATGGCAAACAAGTGGCAAAAGAGATGTATGGGTGCAAGGGTTCTGTGGCACACCATGTCTCCAATCTATGGGCAGATGCGGCGCCAGGCGGAATCTTTGCGGCATCACCTTTTTGGCCTATGGGTCTTGCGTGGCTGAGTCTTCATATGTATGAACACTACTGCTATACAGGTGATCGTGCGTTTCTCGCGGAACGTTGTTATCCGGTCATCCAAGAGGTGGCGATCTTCTTGATGGACTACCTGACACTAGCACCAGAAGGCTATTTGGTGACAGGCCCATCTGTATCACCAGAAAACAGCTACTATGCACCGGGTGGAGAAGTGGGAGCACTTTGCATGGGGCCAACGATGGATACACAGATTGTACGTGCTATCTTTGACGCAACGCAGGAAATAGAGGCATGTCTAGAGATAATGGATGGACTGACTCCAGAGCTAAGGCGCATCAAGACGCAGCTACCACCTACACGGGTAGGGAAGTATGGACAGGTGATGGAGTGGTATCAAGACTATGACGAAGCAGAGCCAGGTCATCGTCATATGTCACCCCTGTTTGGTCTGCATCCAACCAATCAGATCACACAGTCTAAGACGCCAGAGCTTTTTGAAGCGGCCAAGGTGACCTTGAGAAGGAGGTTAGCACATGGCGGTGGCCATACAGGATGGAGCAAGGCCTGGATGGTGAACTTCTATGCCAGACTACTAGAGGGCGAGGATGCCTATATGCATCTGAGAGACTTTTTGAGTACATCGATCCGAAAGAGTCTACTGGATGTGCATCCACCGTTCCAAATTGATGGGAACTTTGGGATCTGCGCCGCTATTGGCGAGATGATTGTACAATCCCATGAAGGCTTCATACGCCTTTTACCTGCACTGCCAAAGGCTTGGCCAGCAGGCCACATGGAAGGCATCTGTGCGCGCGGCGGCTTTGTGATTGAACTTGCATGGGAGGCGGGAGAGATCAAGGCGCTCCAAATACACGCCAAGTGTGAGGGTACCCTTAAAATACATGGCATCAGGCCGGTCAAAGTCACCGACCAACGGGACCGCGAATGTGCTGTGAACTACACAGGTGAATGTATGTGCCTTACAGCGGACGCAGGAAGTACTTATTGTTTTTTGTTTGCGCGATAAGACCACAACAAATAGCAAATAATAGAGTCACGAGAGGATGAGAGAGAAATGTTACATCATGAAACAGTTGATCACATACAAACAGAAATCAAACAAAAATACCCAAGGAATGTGTTACATATCCTAAATGGAGGGTGTATGCTAGAGGCATTTCGGGAAAGTGGTAAGATGCAGCCGGGCTGTACTTATGTACCATTCAATGAGGCTATGTGTTGGGGGCATGCTGATGAGCAGATCTTTAGTGAAGCCTTTATCAAGAACCGCATAGCATCCTTAGATTCGACGAAGGAGCAGTATGAGCAGATTGTGATGACACCTTTGAAACCGTTGTTTGAGGAGCAGTATGACCTTGTGGTCATGTGGTTTGGAGAAGATATGTTTTGTCAGATCAATATGCTGACCATGATGGCTTATCTAGAACAAGTAGGCTATACAGGGGATTTGCTCCTTTGCATTGGATCTGAAAGTGGAGACGCATTCTTGCCAGAGGCGTATGAAGTCAAACTAGAGGGAAGCTTAGCAAACTATAGGGAGATCTTATGCCAGCAGCAGATGCCAAAGGGTGAACTTTTGCCTGTGACTTATCAAATGACCAAGCTTTATCTTGGGTATAGACAAGAAGACAGCGAGATTAATCGTTATATCAAGAGTGGGTCAAAGAAAAACAAAGAGGAACTGGTAGAAGAACTCCTAACAACTTTCCCACAATATGGATTAGGTGATCTCCAATATGAGCAGATGATTGAAGGGGTTCGTAGTATATAGCCACCGCAAAAAACGTACAATGAAAAAGACACACCCAATCCCGAATGCAAAGTGACGGGAGAGGGTGTGTCTTTTTAGTGGATACGTGTCAACGTATAGGTTTGGTGTGCACAGAGTGTCAGCAGAAGCTGATCACCTTGCATCGCTGTAGGACATGTAGGGGAGACCAGGAAACGCTCAGCGTCTACACGTAGTGCGTAGGTGCCAGCATGAGCGGGTGTTAGGCGGATGCTTTGGGTAGCGCCCTGTGTGTAGGTAGCACTAATGCGTATACCACGCTCCCCACGGAAGTCTTCAAAGCCGAAGCTTTCACTTTGCCAGCTGGTAGGAATGGCTGGGAAGAGTTCAATCTGACCGTAGTCCGTGCGAAGGAGCATCTCTTGAAGTACATCTGCGGCGCAGAAGTTTCCTTCTAAGGTAAATGGGCGGTATGTATGCTTGCAGTGACCTTGGCCGCGGAAGTCTCCATTGAGGTGGAAGCCGTTTGGTGAACAGAAGTGTTCCCAGAAGCGACGAAGCTCGGTAGCGGCACCATCACCATTGCCTTGGATCGCGTAGAACTCTGCGAGCCAAGTAAAGGAGTAGCCAACCCACCAGTCCGTGCCGAGACGCTCTAAGTCTTGTACTGTTGCATCGATGATCTGGCGATGCTCAGGTACGTGGTAGTCTAGAAGTCTAAGTGGATGGATTGCCATAGCATGGGCATGGTGCCTATGAGACTCTTGTAGGCTTTCGTCAGGACTCAGCATCAGTACATGCTCTGGTGTGACCATCAGCCTAGGTAGCCGATCAAGTACAGACTGCCAGTGAGTCGCCTCACCATTTTCTAGGATGTTGGCCAAATCTATAAGTTGGGTAAAGGTGTAGCGCATCAGTGCCAAGTCGTAGTTGGTATTTGGTGTGAGCCAAGCATCAGCTGTATCATCATGAATCTCAGCGGAGCTAGAGACAGGGAGTTTGAGCATCCCGTTCTCATCGGGTTCTAAGAGGCCTAATATACAGGTCGCAGAGGCCTTGATATAAGGAAAAGCCTTCTCATGTAGGAAGGTTAGGTCCCCACTAAAACGGTAGTGACGCTCAAAGGCCTGACAGAGCCAGAGCTGCTGGGTTGGGCTGAGTGAATACATGGGCCATCCGCCAAGTGGCGTGCCATCGATTGCCATCACAGCAGGAAGGCAAATGCCGTCTGTGCCGTAGAAGCGTTTGGCAAATGCCTCAGCCTGTGGCATCAGATCCCATAGGAAGTCAATGAAGCTTTCCCCTTCTTCTAGATGATTGGATTTCAGATAATGATAATAAGTCATCTCCGTATTGAGGTCGTGATGATAGTCCCCTTTCCACGGTGGGAGCATGCCTTCATCAGCAGTCCACACCCCTTGAAGTGGCATAGGCATAGCGCCCTTACGAGAAGCAGATCCAAGGAAATAGTTGGTGAGGTACCAGTATTTCTCGAGGAATGTATCTGGTAGGCTGATCGCACTTTGGTTCCAGAAGTTTGCCCACCACGCCTCATGAGTGGTGAGACAGGCATCATAGCCCTTGGTAAGTTGTTCTTGTACCAGACGCTTTTCTTCTTCAAGCCAGTGGGCATCTGTAGAAGGGTGACTAAATACACGGTAGACCACTTCCACACCAGTAGTAGTGGTGCGCTGCATCATAAGGATGCCATAGGTGAAGTGATCATCGATAGGCTGCATAAAATACTGGAGCGTCTCATCTTGGTGGCAGATCGGAGCAAGGTAATGAAGTGTCTTGAGATTGCCTGGTGAAAGTTCGCGGTGCTGTGAATCATAGGCATAGGCACCAGTATCATCAAGTTTGCCATATTCAGGATGCTGTAAGGTAATACGAACGTGAGAAGCATCCCCTACAATCTTGATAAAGCCAGATTGCTCAGTTGCGTGAAGGTAACTGCTTACAGTATAGCAATCCCCGATGTGTAGCTGGGCTGTTGCATTGCCAAGGGCGAGCTCAGAGGTTACACCTAGGTCTTTGCCAAAGTCTAAGCAGAGCTTACCAGCAGGTAGCTTGGTTGGTGTGGGATTGTAATAAGGTGCATCGAATTGATTGCGGATCGCATCAGTATCTCTGGATTTGGCCAGTGCAACCAACTTGGCATAAGTGAAGTCTTCGGCAAGGACACCGGGATAAGGTGTCTTGTCCCATAAGTCGCAGCGGTCTAGGCTAAAGCTGAGTGCATCGCTATGTCCCCAAATCAATGCGCCGACATGGCCGTTGCCAAGCATCAAAGCTTCATCCCATCGGGTAATAGCTGTATCGAATCTGAGATGATGGCATGGTTTTGGTAGTCTGTGTTTGTTCATGATTTCCCCCTAGTTTTTGTGAAATTTAAACTGACAATCGTCTAAAGATTGATTCAATAAAATACTGGTCTTTAGTATTATAGAGTATAGAAAATATGATAAAAATGGATTAAACAATATAAAAGATGTAATATATTATAAAAATTAAATCAAAAACAACCTTATGGCGAAATGAGTTAACCTAAAAATAAAAATAGGTTTACCAAAAAAGGAAAATAGTTTACAATAGTGTTATCAATAAACTTGGAGGAGGAAATAAAAATGAAATGGACTACAAAAGAAATAACAATGGTCGGATTAGGGGCAACCCTTATGGGTGTCTTTTCACAGCTTTCCATTCCTTTACCAACAGTACCACTGACGTTACAAGTATTTGGAGCCATCATCTTAGCGATTGTACTAGGTGCAAAGCGGGGAACATATGCGATGATGATCTATATCCTGATTGGTAGTATAGGGGTTCCTGTATTTTCTAACTTTTCTCGTGGGCTGGGGGTTGTGATTGGACCGACTGGGGGGTATATCTTAGGATTTATAGCATTGGCATTTGTTGTAGGTAAGGCAGTAGAGCAACGCTCACGCATGGTAAGGATTGGCATGGTTTATTGTGGGCTCTTCATTCAGTATGCTATAGGGACACTCCAGCTCAAAGCTGTACTCGGTATGAATTGGCAAGAGGCGATGCTAGCAGGTGTCTATCCGTTCATTATCAAAGACCTCATTCTTACAGGGATTGCGATTTGGGTAGGGTTGCAGATTAAAAGCCGACTGAGAGGTGTGATTGGTGAAACGATTAACGCTTAGAGCCCACCACATCAACTGTCTCTTTTTTTACCAGGGTAAGGGCTACAGTGAGTCATTCACACAGCAGATGGATTGTGTGATGCAAAGCCTGTTAGAAGATGGCGATCAGATAATTACATTGGTACTAGGCCCAGATCTTCTTTGCCATCAGTGCCCACATCTTAGAGAGGGTGTGTGTATCAGTGGGGATAAGATTGCACAGCTGGATACACGTACGCTAAAGATCTATGGCTTGCAAACAGGAAGAGACTATTCCTTCAATCAAATTAAAGAGGGGATCTATCGGTGTTACGATGAACAGGCGTTTACCTACATATGTCAGGATTGCGAATGGTTCAGACAAGGTGTGTGTGCAAAGGAGAAGATCCAGGAGCAACAAAAGAAGTGGTTATAGGGGGACTCCTGGGCCAAACATGAAAAATGTTTGGCTCAGGAGTTTTTTATTGGAAGAACAGTGTTATAATGGGCAATATAGAATGAGTAACAGTTGAAAGTGAAAGGAATGAACAATTCATGCAAGAAGAAATTGTATTTTGTAAAGGTGGCGGCTGCACAGCCAAGTTAGGACCGGGTATGCTAGAAGCTGTGCTCGGAAAATTGCCAAAGGCGATGGACTCCAATCTTTTGGTAGGTTTTGATAGCTCAGATGATGCAGCAGTCTACAAGTTGACGGAGGATCTTGCCGTAGTACAGACCCTTGATTTCTTCCCACCTATGGTGGAGGACCCGTATACTTTTGGGCAGATTGCAGCGGCAAATGCCTTATCTGATGTGTATGCAATGGGCGGTGACGTGAAGACGGCGCTCAATATCGTATGCTTCCCAGAGCAGATGGATCTGAATATACTGGGTCAGATCATGCAAGGGGGCAATGAGAAAGTGCAGGAGGCAGGAGGCGTCCTAGCAGGTGGGCACTCCATTGCAGATACAGATGTCAAATATGGTCTCTCTGTGATGGGAACTATTCACCCTAACAAAATTTATCAAAATAATACGTGTCAGGTAGGAGACAAGCTGATCTTGACCAAGCCATTAGGTGTAGGAATCGTGGCAACAGCTCACCGTGTGGGTGAATGCTCATCTGAGGCTATGGATCAGGCGATTGCATCTATGACAACACTCAACAAATATGCGGCGGAGGTGATCCGTAAGTATCGTGTCCATGGCTGTACAGATGTGACAGGTTTTAGCTTCCTAGGGCATCTGAGCGAGATGCTAGATGGCCACTTTGGTGCGGAGATTGATAGCTTACAAGTACCTTATATCCCAGAAGCGGTGCACTATGCCAATGAATTTATGATTACGGCGGCAGGTCAAAAGAATCGTAACCATGTGGGTGATCAGATCACTTTCATGAATGTGCCTTATGCGGTAGAGGAGATTTTATTTGATCCACAGACTTCAGGGGGGCTACTAGTGAGTATGCACTCAGAAGATGCACCTGCAGCGCTCAAAGAACTTGAGGCGCTAGGGATGCCATGTGGTATCGTAGGAACAGTTGTAGCAAATGAAGACAAAAAAATCATTGTAAGATAAGGTGGGATGAAGATGAAACGAACGATCGATGCTATGGGCAAACCATGTCCGATGCCTGTTGTAGAAACAAAGAAAGCCTTAGCAACCCTGGGCGAAGGGGACTGTGTAGAGGTGGCAGTAGACAATGAGATCGCGGTGCAAAATCTGACGAAGATGGCAGTGCAAAAGAAGCTGGGCATCACCAGTGCGCAGCTTGATGCGCATCACTATGTGGTGACACTTACATTGGGTGAAGCTGATGAGGATGTGCAGAGCGATGCTGTGATGCACTGTGAGCCAATGACAGAGGGACCAACAGTCGTGGTGCTTGCATCTGATCAGATGGGAACAGGTGATGAGAAGCTCGGCAGACTCCTGATGAAGGGCTTTATCTACGCACTCACAGAGCAGGATCTATTGCCAGATACGATCCTTATCTACAATAGTGGCGCATACCTATCAGCGGAGCATTCAGAGTCCATCGCCGATCTGAAGTTCCTAGAGTCCAAAGGGGTAGAGGTGCTCACATGCGGAACATGTCTCAATCACTACGGCTTAGCAGATCAGCTCTCTGTAGGAGGCGTGACCAATATGTATGTGATCTTAGAAAAACAAATGCAAGCTGCAAAGCTGATCAGGCCATAAGGCAGGCCGGGCAGATGATATATCTTGATCATGCAGCAACTTCGTATCACAAGCCACCGGAGGTGGCAGAGGCAGTGTATCAGGCGCTGCTTGGCACGGGCAATAGCGGTCGTGGTGTACACACCGTTTCACTAGGCGCAAGTCGGATGATCCACCAGACAAGAGAGCAGATCGCGCAGCTATTTGGTGTAGGTGATGCCTCCCGCGTGATCTTCACGGCGAATGCCACGGAGAGTCTCAATACTGCGATCCAAGGACTTCTCGCACCAGGGGATCACTGTATCACCACTGCCCTTGAGCACAATAGTGTGCTACGTCCCCTCTATGGAATGGCGCAGCGTGGGGTGAAGCTGAGCATCGTGGCACCAGACCACAGGGGGCGTATCAGCTTAGAGGCGCTAGAGGCGGTACTTTGTACACAGACACGCGCCGTAGTGATCACCCACGCGTCCAATGTACTGGGGAATGTGTTAGATATCCCGAGCATTGGCAAGTGGTGCCAGGATAGAGGCATATTACTGATCGTTGATGCATCGCAGACAGCAGGACTCCTACCCATTAATATGAGGGCTGATGGCATACATGCACTGTGCTGTTCGGGGCACAAGAGCCTACTAGGTCCACAGGGTATCGGCCTTCTATGCCTAGCAGACGGCATGAGACCCAGACCACTCAAGGCAGGGGGGACAGGCATGGACAGTTTTAGCCAGACTATGGACCTACCATTGCCTGCAGCTTTGGAAGCGGGTACGCTCAATGGTCATGGAATTGCCGGGCTTGGCGCGGCCTGTGACTATATTACGCGCTACGGTATGTCACGCATCTATGAGGAGTCAAGTGCATTAGCAAAGCGCTTTGTAGACGGGGTCAGAGACCTAGAAGGGATCAATCTATATGGGGATCTGGAGGCCACGGTCCGCACACCTGTAGTCGCGCTCAATCTGAGAGACTATGACTCAGCAGAGGTAGCTGATGAGCTGGCCGAGCGCTTTGACATCGCCACGCGTGCGGGGGCACACTGCGCACCTGAGGTACATCGTGCTTTTGGTACCATGGAGCAGGGAATGGTGAGACTGAGCTTCTCTCACTTCAATACAGTAGAGGAAGTGGACTTGGCGATCCAGGCACTAAGACAGCTAGAGGAGGAGACAAGATGAGAGAAAAGACTTTGCAATGCGTGGTGACGTTCAAGACCACCACACAAGCCATGGCTTTTGAAGAAGCGGCCAAAGCTGCTGGATTTGGTGGAAGGCTGATCCCACTACCAAGAGCAATTGGTGCAGGCTGTGGTCTGGCATGGCGTGATGTGCCGCAGGAGGACCCGATCTTAGCACTTATCCAAAGTAGGCAGCTTGGCTATGAACAGATTTATGAAATTGTGATCTAGAATAGAAGTAACCAACATGGCGTATGTGACCTCTCTCTCAAAGGGTAGAGGGCGCATGCGCTTTTGTGTGTGTGGTGAATCTGACAAGTGGAAAAATTAATGCTATAATCAAAAAAAGAATGAACTAAAAGCTAAAAATAGGAGAGTGTGCGAATGACAATGAAAAAGATTTTTACCATTCTTGCGGGCAATACTTTGTATGCCTTGGCAGTAGTGCTTTTTATATTACCAAACAATCTTATTACAGGGGGGACCACAGGGCTAGCATTGGTGTTTCAACATCAGTTTGACATACCGGTCTCTGTCTTTGTATGGGGTTTCAATGTGTTGATGTTTGTAGCGGGTGCATTTGTGCTAGGAAAGACGTTTGCGCTGACTACCATGCTCAGTACTTTTTATTATCCGTTCATACTCAGTGTGTTTGAGAAAGGGTTTGGCAATGTCGTGATGACAGAAGATACTATGCTTGCAACCCTTTTTGCAGGGCTACTGATCGGCGTGGGTATTGGGCTTGTGATCCGATCTGGGGCATCTACTGGAGGGATGGATATTCCGCCGCTCATTCTCAACAAGAAGCTAAGATTACCAGTATCGCTGACCATGTCTGTTTTTGACTGCTTGATTTTATTTACCCAAATGATCTTTGGAAGCAAAGAACAGATTCTCTATGGCATCTTGCTGGTACTACTCTATACCACAGTGCTGGATCGCGTACTAATGATTGGTCGTAATCAGATGCAGATCAAGATTGTTAGTGGCTCTTATGAGGCGATCAGTGAAGCAATCCAAAAGAAGCTAGATCGGGGAACGACGCTCCTACATATTGAAGGGGGACATATGAGAGAGGCATCTTGCGCTGTACTCACAGTGGTTTCTAGCAGGGAATTGACAAAAGTCAATGAGATTGCTATGGGGATTGATCCCAATGCTTTTATGATTATCAATCAGGTGAATGAAGTGCATGGGCGTGGTTTTACGCTCGGTAAGGAATATAAACCTGTTTCATTTTTGTAGAAGCTTGCTAGAAGAGGTAGTTGTTGGGTATAATTAATAAAAGGAAAAGTTGTTCAGAGAAGGTGGTGTCAGAATGTTGAAAATGACTCTATCAGAATTGGGCTTGCCCAATCGTTTTATGATAAAGATTAAGAAAGATCTGGAGCAATTATTAAATTATGAGGCAATCCAAATCGAAAAAATTATTTTGTTTGGAAGCTGTGCAAGAGGTACTTGCAAGATTACAAGTGATCTTGATCTTTTAGTCGTGACGCATGACGTAGTAAGTCGCAGCGTCAGAGGTGATTTAGCGAGTGAATTAGATGAGCCGTTAGATGGTGTGCGTACAGATATTGTTTTTTATAATAAACAAGTATTTGAAGAGGCAGACAGTTTGTTTATGAGGCAAATTAGACAAGATGGGATCATTATTTATGATTGCCAAGAGTCATAAGTAGGAGGATAAGATGCAGTTCAATAGTTTCTTAGGAAGAGGAATCAATGATTATTTATATGCTAAGAGTAGTTTAGGCGATGCGACGCGCCCAGAGTATAACTGGCCAGCTGTTATTTTTGCACAAGCAGGAGAAAAAATTTTAAAAGCAATCATTGAAACAAAGTTTATAGATGATAGTGCATGCATTCAAATGATGAAGACACATAATTTACGCACAATTGTGGCTAAGATCCTAGAAAAATATCCAGAATCCAAATTATCCTCTAGGGATTGTAAATGGTTAGGAGATTTTTATTTTGATGCCCGCTATCCAGGTGATGATTTCATTATTGTAACCTTTGAGGATGCAATACAGGCAAGAGAAATAGTAGAGGATATTCTTGTGGAAGCAGAGAAAATATTGGATTCAAAGGATGATCAGGAGCTTCTTACATACTGTAAGGCACAAAGATAGATGGTAGGACGTCTTCGTGGTACCTCTATGAGATATAACTGATAGCGTGTAACAAAGGAGGCCTAGTTCTGATAAGAACTAGGCCTCCTTTGTTTAAGACTATTGCAATAGCGGTTTAAAGGTACTCTGGGAGCCAGCCTTCATGAGCCTCTAAGAGTTCATCTACCATAGCGATGATATCTGGGATAGAAAGCTCGCTACCTGTATGTGGATCAAGCATAGCAGCTTGATAGATGTGTGCTTTTTTCTTGGTCACAGCGGCTTCGATTGTGAGAAGCTGTACGTTGATATTGGTCATATTCATGGCAGCGAGCTGCACAGGAAGTTTGCCAACATGACATGGATGTACGCCCATACCATCTACAAGGCATGGTACTTCTACGCAGGCATCTTCTGGTAAGTTGGTGATCAGATGACCTGTGTTGAGGACATTGCCACCAATCTTGATCGGATTGTTGGTAACTACGGCTTCCATGATGTAAGAAGCATACTCAGAAGAGCGGTTGTGCTCAAGAACAGGGTGTGCAATGAGTGCATCGCGCTCAGCTTCCCAACCTGCAATTTGATTCACGCAGCGTCTTGGATATTCATCTAGTGGGATATTGAAAGCTTCGATGAGTTCTGGGTACTTGCTCTTGATATAGAACCCATTGTACTCAGCGTTGTGCTCGCTTGATTCGGTGCAGTAGTAGCCAAATTTATCTATGTAGTCAAAGCGAACCATGTCATGATGTTTCTCAGTGGCATTTTTTTCTTTGGCACGGCGTGTGATCTCTGGATAGAGGTCATTGCCTTCTTTGTCATGAATCTCAAGAAGCCATCCCATGTGGTTGATCCCCGCGATGAGTTCTTTGCGTCCTTCGATCTTATCTTCCATACCAAGTGAACGGAGGAGTTCGTTGGAACAGCTTTGTACACTGTGACAGAGGCCAACTGTTTTAACTTTAGTGTAGCGCTGCATAAAGCCAGTGAGCATAGACATTGGATTGGTGTAGTTGAGAAGCCATGCATTAGGGCAAACTTCTTCCATATCTCGTGCAAACGCTTCCATCACAGGAATGGTACGGAGAGTACGCATGATGCCGCCGATGCCAAGTGTATCTGCGATTGTTTGGCGAATGCCGTATTTCTTAGGGATCTCAAAGTCTGTGATCGTACATGGGTCATAGCCGCCTACTTGGATGGCATTGACCACGAAAGTCGCATCTCTTAGTGCTTCTTTGCGGTTTTCTTCACCTGCGTAGCAAGTGATTGTGGCAGGACTTCCTTTGCCTTTGTTGATGGCTTCAAGAATATGGTAGCTTTCATCTAAACGAACAGGATCAATATCATAAAGGGCGATTTGACTTTGAGCAAGTACAGGAGAACACATGCAGTCTCCAAGTACGTTACGTGCAAATACAGTGCTTCCAGCACCTAAAAAAGTAATTTTGATCATCGTGGTTATACTCCTTTGGAATCATTAATTATGCCCTCAGTATAGTAAAAAAAAATACAAAAATGAATTGGATGATGTGAGGGGAGTTTGTTATAATGTGAGGTAGAATCATAGGAGAAAGTGGGTGAGGCGATGCTCAGAGAAATCTTATTACGGGCCTATCCTTTTGGGGATATCAAGCCACTTGTATGTGGGGAGGAAACTTGTGAGAAAGCACATGCTTTTGGTCCTGCGACACGGGACTACTACCTTTTGCATTATGTGCTATCAGGTAAAGGACGCTTTCGGACGCCAAGAGGGCAGTATGAGGTGGGGAAGGGGCAGTTCTTTGTGATCAGACCTTTTGAGGTGACTTACTATGAGGCAGATCAGATGGAACCGTGGCACTATTGCTGGGTAGGCTTTGAGAGTCAGTTGGATCTGGGCTATCTCCTGTGCGCTGATGTGATGAGCTTACCACAAGGGGAGCATCTCTTTCGCGCCATGAAAGATAGTGATGGCCTAGCAGCGGGGCGCGAATTCTATGTGTGTGCCAAACTCTATGAACTGCTAGGACAGTTAGAAGCAGTAGGTGTACCGCAAAAGGATCAGAGTAGAGTCTATGTGGAGCAGGTCCAAAACTATATCAGCGCTAACTATATGAAGCCCATTACAGTAGAACTATTGGCACAGAAGGTAGGCCTTGAGCGAAGCTACTTTAGTCGGGTCTTTAGGAGTTACATTGGCAAGTCACCACAACAGTACCTCGTAGACTTCCGCTTAGAAAAAGCTGCAGAGCTCATCAGTAGCCATAGCTATACGCCTACTAGGGCAGCGCAAAGCGTAGGGTATGGAGATTTCTTCAACTTTTCTAAGATGTTTAAAAAGAAGTTTGGGAGTGCACCGAGTCAGTACAAATAGGGTATTTTATTTGGGCAGACATTTCGTTATAATAGTGAGAGTCAGTGCATGCATCAGCAGGCAAGAATACATAAAGCATACAGTGGAGATCAAAGAGATATGATGAAAAATAGAGTGAAGTTAGATTATTATGATGCGTTTCGTTGTAGCGCAGACAAATGCCATTATACATGTTGTCAGGAATGGGCCATTGCAGTAGATCAGGAGACTCAGGATAAGTGGCAAGGAATGACTTTTGAGGGACAGGCTCTTTGTGACTGTCTAAAGAAAGACGGTAGCAACCAAGTGATTAGCCTTGAGGAAAATAAGATGTGTCCTTTTCTAAGTCAGGACAAGCTCTGTAAGCTTGTGGTAGAACTAGGGGTAGAGTACTCGACAGAGATCTGTAGAAGATACCCACGCCATATCAACAAGTTCCCAGATCGTGAGGAGTACACACTTGATTTTGGGTGCCCAGCAGTGATTGATTTGATTCATGGGAGAGAAGATGGGATTGGACTTATGATGGAAGGGGAAGCATCGGCTGTGATGACGCCACTTGAGCATGTCCGCTTACTTATCTTAGAGTTGATGCAGGATTCAGACTATACCTTGCCAGAGCGTATGATGGTGACAGGGCATATCTTATTGGAGCTTCTTGAAGCGGAGCTGGTAGACGAAGCGCTACTTGATAGCTATGCAGACAAAGAAGGAAGAGATGTGCTCGTAGCAGAGCTGCGTGAGATGGAGTTTGACGCGGCTGATACGTTTTGGGAGCGCAATGAGCTGTTCCAAGATATGATCTTACTTTATACAAAGAGTAATGCTTATGGGGAGTATGTAGAAGAGATTTCAATGTGGTCACAACGCCTAAGTGAGTGGTATAGTGATGAAGAAATTTTAGCCAAAAATGAAGTGTTTGAGAAGCAGTATGTGAGTTTTGCAAAACTCTTTGAGAACTATCTCATAGCAGAGCTTTGGGCGAGTACATTGCAAGCGTCTAGTACACTAGAAGACATGGTGAGAACGTTCCAGTGGATTACTCTTGAATACTGCGCCATGAGACAAGGGATCTTCCTTAAGTGGCTTGTTAGTGAAGAACAGCCAATTCATTATGATCTGGTACGTGATTATATCATGATCGTCTCACGTATGGCAGGTTACGATCAAAGCGATCTCAAAAATTGTTTAGAATTTAGTTTTGATCAAACACTCCTTGAATGGGGATACTTAGCAGTAGTACTGGGCAATGGACGTCTTTAGTAGGACGTAGCCAAGACAAAAATACAATTATTGGAGTGAATCATGTCAGCATTAGAAAAACAATTTCAACAAGAACTGATCAAAAGATGTGAAGAAGCAGGCAAAACATGCAGCGCCTATCGTGGTGTGCGCTTCTTACAAAATGTAGAAAAATTCGGTGGGGTAAAAACTGCCCAAGAAATCATGCGAAGAGGACGGATGTCAGATGGGTTTGAAGCACTTGCGCAGGCTGGTCTTCTCAAACTGTCGATGGAAGCAGTTGTGATCGATGCCAAATACGGCGCCCTCTTTACAGATGATGAAGTGAATAGCTGCTACGAGCTCCTTTGTGAGCAAGGGTATTATTAAGCAACGATCCCTCTTCTTTTGAAGGGGGATTTTTATATGTACAATAATAAAGAAAAATGATAGAGTTAAAAAATAGTGTGCACACAAAGGGATGCAAAGGTGCATCTCTTATGGCGTGCATGTGGACTAGAGGAGGAAGAAATATGTTAGAGACATCTAAAGGATTTTTGGAAGAACTCATCAAGACACCATCACCATCAGGGGATGAAGGCGCAGTGCAGCGTGTATGGATTGACTACGTAAAAGGGTTTGCCCACCATATTGAAACGGACGTAGTAGGCAATGTGATTGCGTCAGTGAACCCAGACGCACCATTCAAGGTGATGCTTGCAGGACACTGTGATGAGATCGCTTTTATGGTCAGCTACATTGATGGCAATGGCTATGTGTACCTTGCCAAAGCAGGCGGCATCAATCCAAAGATCGCACTAGGGATGAATGTGAGAATACTTGGCAAACGCGGCGTGATCAAAGGCGTAGTAGGTGTAAAGCCAGAGCACAAAGGTGGACCAAAAGATAAAGTGAGTGTAGGGGATCTCTATATTGACTGCGGCGCCAAAGATAAAGAGGAGATGATGCAGTATGTCGCGGTAGGTGACTATGTAATCTATGATACAGACTATACATATCTCTTAGATGGCAAGATTGCAGGACGTGGCTTAGACAATCGTACAGGTGCATTTGTAGTTGCAGAAGTACTCAGACGCGTAGCAGAGCAGGCACCTAAGGTAGGCGTATATGCTGTGAGTACAGTCAATGAAGAGACTAACATGGGTGGGGCTTACTTTGCAGCAGCCCATATCGCACCAACTATGGCGATTGCTTGTGATGTGTCTTTCGCCACAGATCATCCGGATATGAATCCAAAAGAGAGTGGTGAAGTCTCACTTGGCAAAGGGCCAATTCTTGCCAAAGGTGCACCGATCAACAAGCAGATCAATGCCATGCTAGAGGGTGTTGCCACAGCCCATAAGATCCCACTTCAATACGAATTGACACCGGGTTCAACAGGTACTGACGCAGACCGCATCCGTCTGACTGGCAAAGGGGTACCAGTGGCGCTTGTCTCACTGCCACTACGCTATATGCATGCACCATGTGAGGTTGCAAGCCTAAGCGACATCGATGCAGAGATTGAACTACTGGTACAGATGATTCTCAGCCTTGAAGGCACAGAAAATCTCAAGCCTGTTACACTCTAAAATAATTACATAGTAAGGCACCTAGTAGCTTATAGGTTACTAGGTGCTTTTGTTATTTCTGAGGGGCGTATTACGTGAGACATATTTTTTAGCTTGTACGCATATAGATTGTATACTAGAAAATAACGGGGGGTCTATATGGAGGAAATTGTTCAGAAGTTGGAAAGACATAGACTGAGAATTTACTATTTGATGTTAGCAGGAACGTTGTCCATAGTAGTGGGTGTGATGTGTATACTTTATAGCTGGTTGCCATGGTATGTCTGTCTAAGCATCTTGGGCGTAGGACTCTGTCTTTGGATTGGAAGCGGACAAACTAAAAAGCGCTATGTCATGCGCTACAAAAGGGAGCTGGTTTCAGCACTTCTCCAAGAGGAATTTGAAGAGGTAGTTTTTGAACCAGAACATGGGATTACAAAGGATGAGATTGCAGAGGTCAAGCTCAGAGACTATGGAAATAAACTGTATGCACGCAACCGATTTGAAGGTTGCTACAAAGGGGTACACTTTGTGTTTTCGGAGCTACGTTTGGTAGCGGTAGATGAGAAAAATAAAGAAGTGAAAGAAAAAGAGCTGTTCCATGGCAAATGGATTAGTTTTGATCTTAACAAACACTTTAAGGGAGAGATTCAAGTGCATCGTAATCCGACTGTACGTTACAAGCATTTGGAAAAAGTTCACTTTGAAGATGTGGCATTTAATAAGCGTTTTCGAACCTTTGCGACGGACCAGCAGATTGCAGTTGGGATTGTGACACCTCACTTGATGGAGAAGATTGTTAAGATTGGTAGCAACGAGGAGTTCGATCTGTGTTTTCAAAATGGACGATTACATACAGCAGTGAAGGCGAGTGGGGATTACTTTGAACCACCCATTTTCATGAAGATTGACCTCATTTTGGTGAGAAAGAGACTTGAAGAGGGCGTACAAGAGATCAAACGTTATGTGGAAGTACTTGAACTTTACAAAAAAAATCATGTGAGCTAAAGCAATTGCATCCTAGACCTAGTCCTTGTATAATTTTTTAGAGAACAAAGACATGGAGGGATGGAATTTGAAAGCAAAACAACAGAGTGAGCAGATCCTGGAATGGCTCAAAAAAGAATGTGTGCTTGTGATCGCAGTCACATGTGCACTGATTTCCTGTGCATTTGCCACACCCAAGTGGTCCTACATAGATGTGAAAGTACTCATCTTATTGTTTAATCTCATGATGATTGTGGCGGGCTTCAAAGCGTTACGTGTATTAGATTATATTGCGGTAAAGCTGATTCGTCAGTGTCATCATGAAAGAAGTTTATTTGCAGTCTTGGTAGGTATGACTTTTGTGAGTGCGATGTTTGTAACGAATGATGTAGCACTTATTACGTTTGTGCCCCTTGCACTGATCATTGGGAAAAGGATCAAGATTAATTTGGTCAAGCTCGTGGTATTGCAGACACTTGCAGCCAACCTAGGCAGTAGTCTAACACCTATGGGAAATCCTCAAAATCTCTTTATCTATTCTTTTTATCAGTTAGAAACAGGGGATTTCTTTAGAATGACCATCCTTTTGGTGGGACTATCTGTTGCTTTTCTGGCAGTCTTTATCATGAGGGAACCTCAGACAAGCTTTGCACTTGAGCTAGAGGACGTGGTGCTAGGTGATCATAGACAGATTACGGTGTTTGCTGTACTCTTTGTTGTGGTACTCCTATCTGTCTTTCATGTGGTGCCTTATGAGTGGGTAGCAATTTTAGTTGTGGCAATTGTCCTAGTCATAAGACGCGAATTATTTCTTAAGGTAGACTATAGTTTGCTCATGACTTTTGTCGGTTTCTTCATCTTTGTAGGCAATATGGGCAATCTAGAGGCGGTAAAAGAAGTGATGTATAGGGCGTTGAGTACACCCGCACAGACTTATTGGAGTAGCATACTAGCAAGCCAAGTGATCAGCAATGTACCTGCTGCCATGTTGGTTGCCCCATTTACCACCCATTCTGAAGCACTCTTGTTAGGTGTCAATATAGGGGGACTCGGGACATTGATTGCATCCATGGCAAGTGTGATTTCTTACAAACTTTATGCACAAGAGCATGATACAAAA
>JBOFIR010000015.1:0-2424 GCA_051650265.1 Cellulosilyticaceae bacterium | reverse complement strand
TCTAGATGGTTAGTCGGTTCATCAATGAGCAAGAAATTATTCTTTTTCAAAAATAATGCGGCTAATAAGAGCTTCGTACGCTCCCCATTACTGAGTGTTTCAAAAGGACGATCTAGCACATCAGCCTCTACACCAATCTTATTAATCTCCCGTTGAAGTTGCTCTTCTATGGTATAGCCATCATGTGCAAGATACAATTCCAAGAGCTCCCCGTAGGTGTTAAGACTCTCCCGAGTATTTTCTTCAATCGCCCTTGCCATCAGCTGTTCCCATTCGGTATAAGGTGCGATGATATTTCTAACAACTTCCAAGGTTATTCCAGCTTCATCGACATCAAATGGAAAATAATCAAAGTTAACCGCACTGACAATGGTACCACTATACTCATATTTCCCGCGCAATAAGTTTAAAAATGTCGTTTTGCCACGCCCATTTCTTCCGATAAAGCCTAGCTTCCAATCCGTATCAATACTAAAACTTGTATTTTCAAATATATAATCATGATGGGTATCATAACTAAAAGTTAATCCGTTAACGTTTATAAGTGACATTGTCTACCTCCTGTAGCTCCAATAAAATAAGCGCAAAGAAAGTCTCCTCTCTTTACGCTTACTTATAGACTGCCAGAATAATAGACTATTGCTTGCATTAAAGATTAGCTTAGTCCTCTCCCACTTCTAGGATATTCTCTGCATCTGATCCGTTTCAGCTGATTAAAGGTGAAGAACTCCCTTGCTAGGGTAACACAAACAGACATATACATAGATATGTCAAAAACAAATCTGTTTGATTGTGTCACCTCATTAAAATTAGCAAGTAAAGAACTTCACTTTATCAACTCCTCTCATTTTCTTTATCTTATCATGGCACATTGTAGTGGTCAACACCTATTCTCTATCCTTTTACAAATACTCTATATTATTTCCACAATTTTCATTCTATCATGCCCACGCTATAACTGCCTTTTAACTAGAGTACACACGTATGACCATTTTTCATAGGGACAACCATCGTCCTCACATGATCTTTTTCCACACGTTTTTGAAGATCTCCAATAAGGGTATCAAAGTTATTACGCTCAGCTCTTGGCATGATGTCTTGGTGCATCGGTATCATCATCTTGGGCTGCAATACTTTGATTGTTTGATAAGCACCTTTTGTGCCCATAGTCATAGGTACTTTGTACCCTGTCGTCGCGAGTATTATCAAATCAATCTGCCACTTCTTACCCAGCTCCTCAATAAACTTGCCATAGTATGTATCTCCAGAGAAGTAGATTGTCTTACCTTCTGTCTCAATCATATAACCTACCGCACTACATAAATGTCTTGCTTTGACAGGTGTAATTTTGACCCCCCCTACCTCGAAGCACTTACTTACATGTACTGATTTTCCACCACACAGTAAGCGTTTGAAAGAAAGCGTCGGCATATAAATAGGCACCTTCTTTCGCCACTTCCACAAAAATGATCATTCTGCATGATCCCAATGTCCATGACTGACCAAAATTGCTTCTAACTTCTTACCATTTTCTGTGTAAGGCTTAGCCTCATGACATCTACGAAAAAGTGGATTACCATACTTTGAAAAGTATGGATCAAGCAAAATCTGCCCCCTTGATGTTTCTATCAACACAGTACAATGCCCTAATAATTTCACATTCATTCTATCATCCCCTTATTTTTTTAGAGATCTTCATACTCTTTATTAGTAATTGAATAACTGAATTCATCAAAAATTCCTCCATCATAATTCACATACCCACATCTGATGATTCCTTCAAATTTGAAGCCACATTTTTCAAGCACACGTTTGGAACGTACATTGAAAGCACCGTGTCCTGAGGAAATAAGTTTAAGCTGCATCTCATCAAATCCATATGCTATCACACGCCTTACAACTTCTACCATAATCCCTTGTCCCCAATAGTCTTGTGAGAGCGCATACCCAATCATACGCACACGTGGCGTATCACGTTTTTCATCTCTATGTAATCCCACACTGCCAATTACTTTGCCTGTAGCCTTTTCTACAATCGCCCATGTATCATCTTGCTTCTGAAAACGCTCTATAATTTCCTTTGTTTCCTCCCTCGATTCATGAGGCTTCCACCCTGCATTGGGGCCTACATTGGGATTTTTAGAATAAGCATATACATCTTCTAGATCTTCTAATTGCCATTCCCTAAGTAAACATCTTTGTGTTTCCAAACTCTTCACATTACCACCTTCTTTCATATGTATCCTTTAATTTTATTATAATTTTCAAAATTTTTCAATATCCTGTGCAAGACAAAAGTGGCATTTAAGTACGCCTTAAATGCCACTTTCTTTACTCATGAAACCATAGTGCGAGCTCCCGCTCCGCATGCTCTACAGAATCTGACCCATGAATGAGATTGCGTGTTACAGAGTTTGCAAAATC
>JBOFIR010000014.1:0-26635 GCA_051650265.1 Cellulosilyticaceae bacterium | reverse complement strand
GTGCTAGGTGATGAAAATGTTTTTTTGACATATGTTACAGCTGAAGATATGAAGCAGTATGGTGCGACTAAGCATGACTTAGAAAGTGTGATTAGCACAATCCGTAACATAGAAGGAGCTGAAATTGCAGCACTTCTCTATCCACAACCAGAAGCAAATACTTATAAACTAAGTACACGCAGTGTCGCACCATATGATGTGGCAAAACTCTGTCAATATTTTGGTGGTGGCGGCCATCAAAGGGCGGCAGGTGCAACACTTGTTGGAGACTTTGATCAGTTGTTGGAAGAGGTGCGCTTGGCATTGGCAGCTTTAGCTAGAGAAGGAAGAGCATAGATATGATCCATGGAATCATTAATATATACAAAGAAAAAGGCTTCACATCTCATGATGTAGTAGCTAAAGCAAGAGGTATTTTAAGAGAGAAGAAAATTGGCCATACTGGCACATTAGATCCAGAGGCTCAAGGTGTGTTACCCATTTGCATTGGAAGAGCAACGAAAGTTGTACCCTATCTGACAGATGCGGATAAATGCTATGAAGCTGAAGTGATTTTGGGGTCGTATACAACTACAGAGGATGCAACAGGTGAGATTTTAGAAACCTATCCAGTAGCTGTAACTCAGGATCAAATTAGAGAAGTTGTAGCAAGCTTCATTGGTGACTATGTGCAAACACCACCTATGTATTCGGCTATTAAAGTAGGTGGGGTAAGACTGTATGAGCTTGCCCGTGCAGGCAAAGTGGTAGAACGTCCTTCTAGACAAGTTCAAATTTATAGTTGTGATATTCTAGAATTTTTAGATGAGAAACGGTTTAAGATACGTGTTAACTGTTCTAAAGGAACCTATATACGTACACTATGTACAGATATTGGTAAGAAGCTAGGTTGTGGGGCTCATATGGGTGAACTCTTAAGAACCAAAGTAGGTGCCTATACACTTACAGAAAGTATTACTTTAGGGGAGTTAGAAGAGAGAAAGTGTGATTTAGATGCACTTCTTCACACCATGGACTCAGTCTTTATGGACTATCCAGCCTATACTGTAAAAGCTACAGCACAAAAGGCTATTATAAATGGTAATCCGATTCCACTTACCGAAATAGATGGAACGTTACCGCAGACAAAACAGATGGTACGCCTTTATACAGAGAGTGAAGACTTCATAGGGGTATATCACATAGATCAGCCGAAAGGCTATGCAGTGGTTGAAAAACTATTTTTGACATCATAACCAAGGGAGGTGAGGAAGATGAAATACATTTATGGGACGAGAGAAGTCACTCAGTACAAATCAAGTGTTGTGGTACTTGGCAACTTTGATGGTGTGCATCTAGGACATCAGCGTTTATTCGAGGTGGCTAAAGAAGTAGCTACTTCTCACAATTTACAAGAGGTGGCATTATCTTTTTATCCTCACCCCACCTGGGTTTTAGGTACTAACCCTAAGGCTCTTATTATGTCCCGTAGAGATCGTAAAGAAAAACTAAGAACGCTAGGGATAGATGTATTTATTGAGTATCCATTTACAAAGCAATTTGCAGGAATTGAACCTGATAGATTTTTCCAAGAAATTCTAGTAGGGGAGCTTAGAGCAAAGGCCGTTGTAGTGGGGACAAATTACTTTTTTGGACGTAATAAAAGAGGAGATGTTACCCACATGAGAGAATTAGGTGAAAAATATGGTATAGAAATCTGTGCAGTGGATACAATCAAAGAAGATGATGTGGTGGTATCCAGTACTTATATCAGACAGCTGATTTTACAGGGAGATATGGAGCGTGCGGCAGAACTTTTAGGTGAACCTTACAGTATTATAGGTACTGTGGTACATGGCAAGAAGTTAGGCAGGACACTTGGGTTCCCTACTATTAATATCATTGCTGACACAGAGAGGGTTTACCCTCCAAATGGTGTTTATGCCACAACGATTACAATTCACAATCAAGTTTATCAAGGTATTACCAATGTAGGTTACAACCCTACAGTGGCGGGCAAAATAAAAATGATTGAGACGTATATCTTTGACTTTGATGAGGTAATCTATGGAGTAGAGGTAAAGGTTGCATTCCATCATTTTATTCGTACAGAGCAGAAGTTTAGTGGCATTGATGCCTTGAAGGCACAGCTTGTGGAAGATAAGCAAACAGGTCTTCGTCTCCTAAAAAGAGATTAAGTGGTTTACAACTACAAGTGGGATATGCTATACTAACGAAGTATTAAATAGCCATTACTCAGAGACAGGACACTCCGACCTTATCTTAGTGATAGGCCACAGTCAAAATCACAGGAGGTAATTACAATGACTAAAGAATTAAAACAACAAATCATGGAAAAACACGCAAGAACTGCTAACGATACTGGTTCTCCAGAGGTTCAAATCGCTCTTCTTACAGAGAGAATCAACCACTTAACAGATCACTTACGTACACACAAAAAAGACCACCATTCACGTCGTGGTTTATTCCTTATGATCGGTAAAAGAAGAGGTCTTCTTGACTACTTAGTTAAAACAGACATCGAAAGATACCGTGCAATCATCAAAGATTTAGGAATCAGAAAATAATCATACTGATAGGAAAGGGTGGAGGCGATCCACCCTTTTTTTGAAAATCTTTATCAAAGGAAGAGTGAATTTGCTGATTGTGCAATGTTAAATAGGCTTACATATAAGCCTATTTAAGATTGCTCAATTCAAATTTCTCTTCCGCAACCTAACGCTCATTATTAGAAAGGGGAAATAAGAATGATTAAAAAATATTCAACAACTCTCGCAGGGAGAGAACTTAAAGTTGAGATTGGTAAAGTGGCCGGTCTTGCTAATGGTAGTGCACTTGTAAGCTATGGAGAGACAGTAGTACTTGCTACAGTAGTAGCAAGTGATGAACCAAGAGATGGGATTGATTTCTTCCCACTAAGCGTTAACTATGAAGAAAAATTCTATGCAGTAGGAAAAATCCCAGGTGGATTTATTAAGAGAGAAGGACGCCCATCAGAAAGAGCTGTTCTTACATCACGTGTTATTGACAGACCGATGAGACCATTATTCCCAAAAGACTACCGTAATGATGTTGTACTGACAACAACTGTACTTGCAGTAGAGCAAGATTGTAGTCCAGAAGTGACAGCAATGATCGCAGCTTCATTAGTAGTAGATATTTCAGATATTCCATTCTATGGCCCAGTTGGATCAGTACAAGTTGGTCTTGTAGATGGCGAACTTGTAATCAACCCTAACGCAGCACAAAGACAAGCAAGTGACTTAGCACTTACAGTATCTTCTACAAGCGAGAAAGTGATGATGATCGAAGCTGGAGCGAATGAAATTTCTGAAGAGCTTATGTTTGAAGCGATTATGAAAGGACATGCTGCTAACCAAGAAATCGTAGCATTTATCAACACGATTAAAGCAGAGTGCGGTAAAGAAAAAAGAACTTATACAAAATTTGAAATACCAGCAGAAATCTATGCAGAAATTACTAGTATGATCAGTGATGAAGAGATGGAACATGCAGTATTTACAGATGATAAACAAGTGCGTGAATCTCAATTAAAAGTATTAAAAGAGCGCGTTGTTACAGCACTTGAAGAAGCAGGTAAAGAGGAACACTTAGCACACTTAGGTGAAGCTTTCTACAACTTTGAAAAGAAGACTGTAAGACGTATGATTCTTAAAGATCACAAGCGTCCAGATGGTCGTGCTTTAGATGCACTTCGCTATTTAGCAGCGGAAATTGATCTTATTCCTAGAGTACATGGATCAGGGTTATTCACAAGAGGACAGACGCAGGTCTTAACAGTGACAACACTTGGCTCCCTTTCAGAAATGCAAACTATTGATGGGTTAGATGAATCGGAAGTATCAAAACGTTATATGCACCACTACAACTTCCCTCCATATTCAGTAGGGGAAGCAAGATCACCTAGAGCACCAGGCCGTCGTGAAATTGGACACGGTGCACTTGCAGAAAGAGCACTTATACCAGTACTTCCAACTGAAGAAGAGTTCCCATATGCAATTCGTCTTGTATCAGAAGTATTAAGCTCAAATGGCTCAACATCTCAAGCAAGTATCTGTGGTTCAACATTAGCACTTATGGCTGCAGGTGTACCAATTAAAGCACCAGTAGCAGGAATTTCAGTAGGTATTGTAACAGGTGAAACAGATGATGATTTCGTATTACTTACTGATATCCAAGGTCTTGAAGATTTCTTCGGAGACATGGACTTTAAAGTAGGTGGGACACATAACGGGATTACTGCAATCCAAATGGATATGAAGATCCAAGGTCTTACACCAGAAATTATCAAAGGGGCATTAGAAGATACACGTAAATCAAGAATTCATATTTTAGATGAAGTCATGCTTAAAGCAATTGATGCACCAAAAACTGAGATCTCTGAGTATGCACCAAAGATTGTTCAAATTCAAATTAATCCTGAGAAAATCAGTGAAGTGATCGGACCAAAAGGAAAGATGATTAACCGTATTATCGAAGAAACAGGTGTTAAGATTGATATTGAAGATGATGGACGCGTATTTATCTGTGGTGTAGATGCAGATAAAACAAAACGTGCGATTGAAATCATTGAAGGAATTGCTAAAGATTTAGAGCCAGGTCAAGTATTCCAAGGTAAAGTTGTCAGACTTATGAACTTTGGTGCATTCGTAGAACTTGTACCAGGAAAAGAAGGTCTTGTACACATTTCTCAACTTGCACACGAACGCGTAGAGAAGGTTGAAGATGTGGTAGCAGTAGGTGATGAGATTGAAGTAAAGGTTGTTGAAATCGACAAACAAGGTCGTGTGAACCTATCTCGCAAAGTACTTCTTCCAAAACCTAAAAAAGAAGAAAAAGTAGAGGCGCCAGTACAATCAACTGAAGCTTAAATAATAAGAAAGGCTGTTTCAGAGCTCATGCTTTGAGCAGCCTTTTTAAGTTGCTATTTTTAGGGGGGATAGCAATCTTACAGGAAGTGGAATTGACTTTTGAATAAATGTTAGGTATTATAGTAGGACTGTATCTCTTGTAGATCTAATCGGGTTTATCCGATAAATGCTTATAAGGAGTGAAATTATTTTAGTACGTATTCAGAATAACCGTTATACGCGTAAGCGCATAGCTAAAATTTTTGCAGAGTGTTTTGAAAAGGATATGTTATATGAGGATATGATCCCGGATGAACGTGTGCGGCGATCTGTGCTTGAAATTTTTTTCCAAGCGTATTTGGAAGTGTGGGCACAATATGGGGAACTCATGGCAACTTCACTACAACTAGAAGGTGTAGCATATATTTATGATGAAGAGCTTTTTGAAGCCAATTGGAAGCATTGGATAGAAGATAAGATTTATCATTTACGAACACTAGGTATGTTACGTTACATATCATTTTCACAGTGGCGAGCTTTTCATAAGACGTTGGGAGTGATGTCATCGGAGTGGATTGGTAACCATATTCAAGGTGAGTATATGCATCTTGATTTGTTGGGTGTGAGACAAGATTTTAGAAAACATGGATATGGAAAAAAACTCATTGAGTATGCAAAGCAAAGTGCTAAGATGAGACAAATCCCATTGACTTTGGAAACACAAAATCATGCCAATGAGGTACTTTATCAAGGGCTAGGGTTTGGAACATGTGAGCAAATTAGCTTGAGGGATTTGACCCAGTATTGTATGATTTATAGAGAAGAGATTTGTTGAGGCGTAACAAGAAGAGACTAATAAGTGCCCAAGTTCTTATACTAAAGAACTTGGGATTTTTATTATTTGAAGGGCCAAAAGCCCTGACGTATTGTGGAACGGGAGTATTGTACACTAGTTTTATCAAACGTAATCCCAGTAAAAACTAGCTGAACAGGTGCATAATTCTCATAAGTTGTTGGTGGGGAGGTTTGTGTAATACGTGTGGATCCCCCTTCACTTTTAAGTACAAATTGTGCGGTGGCTATGAGTGGCAACTGAATACTTCCACATGAGCGATTCGCCTTAAATGCATTCAATTCACAAATTGTTTCAAATGTGATATAAAAGAGGCCTTGTTCAAAGTGAGCACATAGAAGGGTAGGTGGAAACATATAGTTTTCCTCAAAAGTAACGGTGTGGCTATTGAGTGTTTCTGGAAGGATACGAATGAGTGGATCATAGAGCGCTTGAAGACGTGAAGACAGCCCTTCAAGAAGATCAAAGACAAGAGTGGATTGGGTGGTATCTTCAAAAAGAGATTCTATAAATAATTCAGCATCGAACATAAAACACATCCTTTCAATTGCTGTATATACTTACCTAGTTTAACAAAAAACCACAATATTTGACAAGCGTAAAATAAATTTTATATATCTTATGTAGCACTTGGGCATATAATTGACTAAGTAAATAGGCACAGGGGGAAGTGTATTCGAAGTTTAGTAGATGAGTTATAAAGAATGCGTTACAAAAGCGTATAGAGGGCGTTATCAGAAACAAGTGAATATCAAGAAGTCATTTGAAAAGATCATGGATTTGTAGTAAATAGAGTTTTAAGAAAAGCTGGGTGTTGCATATAGATAAAAATGAGAGGTGATAGTTATTTGGCCCTGCTTATAAAGGTTGTCAACATATTTTCCCCCTTTCTATGTGACGCCTGAACGGAAAGTAAGTAGGGTCAAATAATTAGAATGAGTAACCATTTTTTTCCATAAGAATACCATATAATAAGATAGTAATTGAGGAGGTCTTTTATATGGAATTATGGGATAGACCACAACGGCCACCCTTTGGACCAGGAGGAAAACCACCGGGACCAGGAGGAAAATCACCGGGACCAGGAGGAAAACCACCAGGACCAGGAGGAAAACCACCAGGGTCAGGAGGAAAACCACCAGGACCAGGAGGAAAACCACCAGGGCCAGGAGGAACGCCACCAGGATCAGGAGGACCACCAGCTGGAGCGCCACCTAAATTCACACCAAGTGAAGCACAAGGCACATCTTATAAAGGTGCATCACCATCAGGCCCGAGTCTCAAGGCCGTAGATCCAGGTGCAGTATTTCCCTGTATGTATCGCTACACCTATATTTGGCCCAACAGAGGAGAAGGATTCTGGGCATATATTACCTACATTGGTCCGACTTCTTTAGCAGGTTGGCGTTATGGTTATTGGGGATGGGAATACTTTGGTATGGATCTCAAACGTATTCGTAGTTTTTACTGTTATTAGAAGATAAAATAAGTATAAAAAGAAGCCTAAAGCATAACTTTAGGCTTCTTTTTATACGAAAACAAAGTAGGAAGATGATTAGGAAGAAGCATTGGGCTGAGGTGTTTGATAAGGCGCTAAAGCCTGTTGTTTATATTGCTTAGGTGAAACGCCTACAAGTTTTTTAAACACAGTACAGAAGTAACTATCTGTATCGAAACCAACTTCTAATGCAATATCTAAAATAGACAACTCGGTATTATTCAGCAGGAGCTTACTATGTTCAATACGTGTGAGGTTAAGGTACTGTGAGAAAGAGGAGCCGGTTTCTTTCTTAAAAATCGTCGAGAAATAAGAAATATTAAGATTGACGTAGGATGCTACATCGGAGAGTGTAACGGCTTCACCGTAGTGCGTATGGATATAGCTGATTGCACGACGAATAGAAGTTGAGTTTGAGCCTGTATTTAAACCTAGGATTTCCTCACTAAACTGACGAATAATTTTTTGTAATAAAAAGGATAAATCATCTAATGTTTCCGCTTGGGTAAGGCGATCAAGAAAAAGTGCATTCAGAGAAAGTGTCTCATCTACTTTGCCAGTTGATTCCAAAACAGCGCGTGAGAGAATCGTACACAACTCCAAGACACGTGGTTTGATTCGACTTAAATCTTGACCATGACTAAAGAAAATATGACCAAGCAAATCATTGAGTAGGGAACAAGCTGTTGCTGTATCACCAGATTTTACAGCATAGAGCAGTTCTTTTTCTTTGGTATAAGGGTAAG
This sequence comes from Cellulosilyticaceae bacterium, assembly GCA_051650265.1. Classification (GTDB taxonomy): domain Bacteria; phylum Bacillota; class Clostridia; order Lachnospirales; family Cellulosilyticaceae; genus JBOFEH01. Next base: position 18,667 of record JBOFIR010000014.1, on the reverse strand, counting down.
AAAAGTCATTATCAGTCACGTGCTTTTGGTATTGTATATGCTCATTGATTTGCCGTTGCTGTAGCAAACGCATCTGATTTTCGTGGATATTATAAAAATCTTCTAACATAATTGAAGAAGCGATACATCCAAGCAGATGGGCATAGTATCGTGTCATCTGGGGTGTGATACAGGGTAGAGAAGCTAAGTATATACTAAATTGGTTTTTAAGGGGATCCGGTAAAGGATATTTTTTGTAAAGATCCTCAACAATGAGTTCATCCAACTCATGCATTAAAAAAGGTCCAGCAAGAAGGGTGCCTTTGTGAGACTGATCAAAGCTTACAGCCATAGCAATGTGCGTTAGTCCGGTAGGACACATAAATACATAAGGTTCACCAAGTTCTAGGGATTGTTTGCCGGCATAAAGATGGGTCTGAATACAGGGACAATCCTGAGCGAGACAGGTTTGAAAGAGGTTGCAAAATTTGAAATGTGTCCCACTATAAAGGATATGGTCACCCAAATGATTGATAAATTGTGTACTTAATTGTGTGCTATATGTAAAAGATTTCATCCCCAAATCAATCTGGGAAAGATTAAGTTTTGCATCGATATTTAATAGCATAAAAACTCCTTTAAAAATAAAGTCAAAATTGATGAGCCGGATGTGAAGAAAATGAGACTCACCTCAATAATATCATATTAAATGGTGGTGGGCTATGATGAATTGGTAACAAGTAAGAGGAGAAAAAGATCGTACAAATAAAATAAAAAAAATTTAAAGAAATGCAATAAAATTTAAATAAATAATTTGGGTGTAGGATTAAAATGAAGAGAGTGAGCGAAAGTAAATAAGCAAACTAATTGATAGGGGTGGAGTAAATGATTTTAACAGAAATTGCAGAGAATCTTACAAAAGGAAAAGCTAAGGTTGTCAAAGAAAAAGTACAAGAGGCATTAGATCAAGGGATTAATGCGAAACAAATTCTCGATGAAGGTATGCTTGCAGCAATGGCTGTTATCGGAGAAAAATTTAAAAATAATGAGATTTTCGTACCAGAAGTACTCATTGCAGCACGTGCACTAAATGCAGGGATGGCTGTATTAGAGCCAGTGCTTGTAGAGCAAGGTAATGAACCTGTTGGAAGAGCAGTCATTGGTACAGTTAAAGGGGATCTACATGATATTGGCAAAAATCTTGTAGCCATGATGCTTAAGGGAACAGGTTTTGAAGTCATCGATTTAGGGGTTGATGTAACTGCGGATAAGTTTATCTCATCTGCAGAAGAGGTAGGGGCTGACATCATCTGTATGTCTTCATTACTTACAACAACAATGACTTACATGGAGTCAGTTGTTGAAGAACTTGAAGCAAGAGGGTTACGTGATAAATATACTGTTATGATTGGTGGAGCGCCTGTAACCAACGAATTTGCCAAACAAATAAGAGCAGATCACTACACACCTGATGCTGCAACTGCATCACAAGTTGCAAAGCAAATCATGCAAAAAGTAGGATGAAATAGTTGTAATGAAAATAGTTTGGTGGGCAGATGATGCACAGCCAAACTATTTTCATTTGTACATAAAGATAAAAATTAGACCTAGTAATTAGAGGAGTGAGTGTTTTGGAAATAGCGCAAGAGGTATGCGAATTAGTGGTTCATAGTATGGTGCCACAACTCAATTATGAAATTAGAAGTTATAAGAATCATGTATTAAAGGCAATAGAGTGCTTCCCAGACAGCCCTGTGTATGAAGAGGTATGTGACTTGTTCGAGACACTTCATGAAGAAGCGATTAGACTTATTACACCTAAGCTTGTATGGGGAATTGAACCTTATACAGATAATACACAGTTACCAGAACTAGAGGAATGTGAAGAAGTAATCTATGCTTCTGCGACTTTAGGGTATGCCATTACAGAAGCAATAGAGGCTTACTTTAAAAGAGATGAACTGATAGAAGGAATGCTTCTAGACGCCATTGCAACAGGTCTCTTATTCAAAGTCAATGAGACATTCTATAAGGAGATTTATGAGTATGCAAAAAACAAAGAAAAAGGGTTGATGGCTATCTCACCAGGAGAAAGAGGTACACCTATTGCTTATCAAAGGTTGATTGAGGAGAAACTTGGTCACATCAATGACATTCGTGTAACTGAAGGCTATCTTTTAGAACCAATTAAATCAACGACAGCCATCTATGGGGTGAGTCAGGATCTACCACTTCCAAGAATATTACATAACTGCAAGAAGTGTTCTGATCCAACATGTAAATGGAGGCTGGCACCGTATGAAGGTTAGTATACAAGACAATACGCAGAAAAGTGTACTTGACTATTTGAGAGAAAAGAATGTACCAATCAGTGCACCTTGTGGTGGGCATGGGACATGTGGTAAGTGCAAGGTTAAGGTTCATACACAGCAGCCATTGCCTATGGAAGAGAAAGAAAAACAACTTCTTGGTGAAGAGGCCATTCAAGCTGGCTATAGATTGGCTTGTAAGTTGCCATGTCAAGAGGCACTTGAAGTAGAAGTTCTGGATGAGGAAGCACTATTCTATGTCGTATCGGACTATGAGGAAGAAAGCGCGAGGCCTCAGGTAGAAGTAATGATACGGCAGGGAGCAGGTTATGGGATTGCCATTGATATTGGGACAACAACACTGGCATTTGAGCTTATTGCATTAGAGGCAAGAGAGACCAAGAAAGTTCATACATCACTTAATAGTGGTAGACGCTATGGGGCTGATGTGATTTCCCGAATTGACTATGCCTCACAAAATGGTACAGAGGATCTACAAAAGGTGATGCAAGAAGACTTGATTAAGGGTATTACTTGGTTATGCAAAGCGCAAGGAATTACTTTTCAGGAAATAGCACAAGTTGTTATCGCAGGAAATACTACCATGCTCCATATTTTAGTAGGGGCATCTTGTAAGGGATTAGGGATTTATCCTTTTGAGGCGGTATTCTTAGATAAACAAGAGTGTAACTTAGGGACATTATTAGGGTGTACAGATTTTAAGGGAGAGGTGACGTTATTACCAGGAATCTCTACATATGTAGGTGCAGATCTAGTAAGTGGGCTTATCAAATGTGAGATGCAAGCACATGATGAGGTCTCACTCTTAATTGACATTGGAACAAATGGCGAGATGATTATTGGTAATCAGAAGCGGTTACTTGGTGTAGCTACTGCAGCGGGGCCAGCTTTTGAAGGGGGAAATATGAGTTGTGGCACAGGAAGTATTGCCGGAGCCATCTGTAGTGCAACGTATGAGGCAGGGGGATTTCAAGTGCAAACCATAGGCAATGCACCTGTGGTAGGAATCTGTGGAAGTGGCCTCATCGACTTGGTCGCTGAATCTTTGAAGCAAGGGTTGATCGATGAGACAGGATTTATAGAAGCGAGCGAGCCTATTTGCGTGACACCTAACAAGCAAATTGTACTGACTCAACAAGATATTCGTCATTTCCAGCTTGCAAAGTCTGCAATACGTTCAGGCATAGAAATTCTGATGAAAAACTATGGCGTAAGTGCTGCGGATATTACCAAGGTCTATCTCGCTGGAGGGTTTGGAAAATTTATTAATTTAGAAAATGCTTTTGAAATAGGGCTCATGCCTCGGGAATTTGAAAATAAAGTACAACGGGTAGGGAATGCAGCATTAGGTGGTGCAAAAAAATACCTGTTAGACCGCTCAATCAGTGAAGAACAGATCAAAACAATCAAAAACATTAGTACGGACTTGAACTTAGCCAATGATCCAACATTTAATGATTACTTTATCACTTATATGCTATTTGAAGAAGTATAAAATAAAGTATTAATACAGGGGGCGTAAGCTATGAATGGAAAAGAACGTATCGGGCGTATTTTGAATCATCTACCGGTAGACCGTATAGGGTTGTATGAGCATTTTTGGGGAGATACTTATAGGAGATGGACGGATGAAGGTCATATTAAACCCGGTGAGGAGTGGGAGGCACACTTTGGATTTGATATCAGCGAGTGCTGGGCGTTTAACTTAACAGTAGACCTGGATTTTGTACCAGAAATCATTGAGGAAACAGAGGATTGTGTGACGACAAAGGATGGTAACGGTGCAATTCTTAAAAGACATAAGCATCATGATACAACCCCCGAACATATTGGATTCACGGTGACAGACAGAGAGAGTTGGGATCAAGTCAAACATCTGCTCAAACCAGAGCGAAGACGTATCAATTTTACAGCTTATAGAGAGGCCAAAAAAAGAGCAACCCAGGAAGGACGTTTCTTTGTATGGAGCGGGGTGAATGTATTTGAGTGTATGCATCCTGTGTGTGGGCATGAGCATATGCTGGTTGGAATGGCACTAGATCCTGATTGGGTGAAAGATATGGTAAACACATATGCATCACTGACGATTGCGCTTCAAAAGATGCTTTTCGAACAAGAGGGATACCCAGATGGGATCTGGTATTATGAGGATATGGGCTTCAAAGAAAGACCGTTTATGTCTCCAGCTATGTATAGAGATATTATTATGCCAGGTCATATTGCGAGCATAGACTATGCACATAGTCATGGCATGCCTGTGATCATGCATTCTTGTGGTTTTGTTGAACCGCTACTTACTCATATGATTGAGGCAGGGATTGATGCACTTCAAGTAATTGAAGTGAAGGCGGGGATGGATTTGCTACGCATACACCGCACCTATGGTGACCGAATTGCACTCATTGGTGGGATTGATGTGAGAACACTCTATACCAATGATCATACACTTATTGATGCAGAACTTGAAGCAAAAATTCCAACAGTAAAACAGGGATTTGGTTTTGTCGTGCACAGCGATCATTCGATTCCAGATACAGTGCACTATGAAACGTATCGTTATTTTATCCAAAAAGCAATGGCATTAGGGGCCTACGAATCCTATTAAAAATAAAGTTGTGAGAAAGGCTGAGGGCGATGAAACATCGAAAAACGGTTAAACTTCCTTTAAAAACAGTTTATTATGCTGTATTCATTGGTTTTATTGTAGTACCCATTTTGATCGTGTTGGTATGTGCTCTCGTCTTTCTCAACTGGGAGTTTAAGAAACAAGCGATTAATACAATTAAACAGGCACAAGAGACAATTATTACGGAACTGTTATCTGATATCAATACTATGTCTATGCGGCTCTCACATCTTATTTATACTAATAATAACGAGATTTTACAGTATGTTGCAAAAACGGATACCGCTGATCCTAATGAACGGTACCTCAATGAACAAAAGCTTTCACAAGCAGTAGGATTGGCAATCGAACCTACCAAAAATACGGTTTCGGTGGGTTTTTATATGAAAAGTGGGCGGACAGCTTTTGTAAAGAATGAAATTAAACGTACGCCAGAGGTCATTAAGCAAGAAAGATGGTATCAAGATGCAATGGCAAATCCTAATGTCGTCTTTATTGGTGCGTATGATACAGCCTATATGAATGACCTTTTTACTGGGGGAAAGAAGGATTTACTGCTCTTGGTGTATGCGTTGGCACCAGATATTACACTGGATCGTTCAGAAAAAATAGAGATGGTAACATTGTATCAGTCGGTAGCAGCAGCAGACCGGATCAAGCTTTATAATAAAGGGTACATAGCAGGCGAAAATAGATTGGGGATTACATTAATCAGAGACGGTAAGGGAGAAGTTATCTTCTCTACTTTGGATGATGAGGATCTCCCTAAGTACCAGGCAGATACGCTATGCATTGCTACGCCACTAAGATATAATGGCAATACGTGGTATATTGAAAACTATATTAAACCCTCACATTTGATGGGGGTTTATTGGGATAAAGCAATACTTATTATGGTGATTGCCATTGTAGTACTTGCTTTAGCGGGTTACTATTCGAGGTATTTTTTGAAAAGTATGGTCAAACCTATTGAAGAGATGAGCTGTGCCTTGCGAAAAGTAGAAGAGGGAGATTTGACAGTACATATTTTACCAACTGGGCAGACAGAACTTCGTACCATGATTCACTCTTTTAATGCGATGGTAAGGCGGCTTAAGGCTCTGATTGAAGCGTATGAAGATAAGCTCAGAAGTACCAAGAAGAATCCACAAGACTATTTCCATGCGATAATTCGAGGAGAGTTGACGCCGCAAGAGGTACACCAAGAATCCCCGGAGTTCTTTGCAGAAAGCTTTGCACTCCTAGGGATATGGATTGAAAGTGCAGGACATAAAGAAGCAGATAGTACTTATATGGATCAGATACTATGTGATTTTTTGAAGCATCCAAGGTTTTCATCACGCTGTTTACTGTATATGGAAAATAGTCATTTCTTGATTGTACATTATCGTATTCATGAGATAGATTATAGTGGACCGATTGTCAAGATGGTAGAGGAACTCCAAAAAACTGTAGGTCAGCAGTATGGGCTACAGCTTGCAACTTGTATAGGTAAACAAGTGGAAGGGCCGGATGCCTTGCTTTTTCGAATAGAAGAGATCAGGCAAAAAATGTGTCTGAGACACTTAAGAGCTGCAACTGCGATTATTGATCTGAGTAGTCAGGATGTGGTGTATGATACATTATTAGAGCAGACACACAACTATAAAGCCTTAGCGATAGCGCTCTATCTAGCAGATGAAAAGAATGTGATACAAGAACGAGAAAAACTTCTCGACCAGTTTTCTAAAAAGGACTTAGAAGAGGCACGTAGACAAATATTTGCAGCGATTCTAGCTATAGGGATACAGTTCACGACAGAGCAGTCAAGTTTTGCAGATGTATTTGGTCAAAAATATGATTATATTAAAAAGGTAGAGCGTATTGAAGACCTTAGGGGATTGCGATTATGGGTGACAAACTATTTGGCATGGATTATGGATTATTCAGCATCTAAGCTCAATGTGATGGAGACCGATGTGGTAATCAAAGCAAAACGCTATAGTATTGATCATTTTGATGATCCTGACTTAGGGCTTGGAAAAGTGGCAGAATATGTAGGCCTCAATGAAAAATACTTTGCGAGTCGTTTTTCTAAGGAAGCAGGTGAAACCTTTATTACTTATCTCACGCAGGTGCGTATGCAAAAGGCAAGAGAACTACTCAAAACAACCCATTTCAAAGTTTATGAAGTGGCAGAGATGGTTGGTTATCACAATGTGGAACACTTTAATCGTGTTTTCAAAAAGAATCAAGGAATGACACCTGCACAATATCGCAAGGAGGGATAAAGTAACCTAGAAATAGGTTACTTTTTTTAACGATTACTTAAAATGTGGATAAGCGAGAGGATTTTCTAACGAAAAGTTAGGAATTCTAACAAAAGATCAATTTCAATCATCCAAATCATCAAACAAAAATAAACTATAGATCAAGAAAAATAGAAATAGTACATAGCATAAGCAACTCAAAAAGGATATTGTGAATGTATCAAACAACACAAGGGGGAAAATTTTATGAAGAGAAAAATGTTTGCTACAGCGTTAAGCTGCATGATGGTTGCAACATCATTAGTAGGGTGTAGTGGTACAACAAGCACACCAACTAAAGAGCCGGCTCCTACTGCTGAAGAGGGGACACAAGCAGAGGCTACACAGACAGAGACAACATCTAAGGAAGACCTAAGTGGGACACTTACATTTGCAATTTGGGATAATAACTTAAATGATTTCATTGAACAAAATGATATGGTTGGCAAATTCCAAGAGCAGTATCCAAATATCGATATTGAAATAGAAAAAATCAAGGATGATAGTGAATATTGGAATGCCATGAAGATGAGAGCTTCAGCAAACCAATTACCAGATATCATGTTTAATAAGCCATTTACATTAGCACGCTTCAAAGATTACCTCACTGATCTTTCAGCAACACAAGCTTGTGTGAATAATGAATTAGCACAAGGGTATGCACTAGATGGAAAGGTCTTGGGGATCCCTATGACATCAGGTTATGAATATGTGTACTATTGGAAAGACATGTTCAAAGAGGCAGGCGTGGAAGTACCTACAACATGGGGAGAATTTGAAGCTGCTACCAAAAAACTTCAAGACTATTATAGTAAAAACAACCCTAACTTTATGGCAGTTGCATGCGGTTTGAAAGATGAGTGGCCAGATTATCCTTATATGGAATTTATGCCAGCGTTAGAGTCTGGAAATGGTCAAAATTGGAATACAATGGCAAGTCAAGATACACCGTTTGGAGAAGGAACAGATGTCAATAAAGCTTACAAAAAAGTCTACAGCTTATTTACATCTGGCGTCTTAGGAAAAGACCCACTCGGTTTAGGTAATGATCAAGTCACCTCACTTTTTGCTACTAAGAATGCAGCAATCATTGCGTTAGGTGACTGGGGGCTTCAAAACATTCAAAGTGGTGCAGCAGATATATCTGAACTTGGCACATTCTACTTACCAACAAGGAATGAAACAACAGATCCTTATAATGTGATCGTACAAGGGGACTCTTTCATGGGGGTGACAACACATTCAAAAAATCCAGAAGCAGCAGTTGCATTTGTAGAATGGTTCTATTCTGATGCATGGTATCCTGGTTATATCAACTATACTTCTTCTGCATCTTCTATGAAGAACTTCCCTAAAGATAAAGATCCAATTTTAGCACAATCTGATACACTTTGCCCAGACAAAGTATTGATTATGTATGATGGCGGAGGGGATCAATTTATGGCGATCCAAAATGAAACAACTTTTGATTATAAGAAATTAGGTGCCCAAATGTTAACGCAAGGATTCGATTTACAAGGGACTTTAGATGGCTTAAATACAAAATGGACGGATGCAAGAAAGAAATTGGGTATTCAATAATAATAGAGGTGTCAATATGAGGGCTTAATCATAGGCCCTCATGTTGAGATAAGGGGGCAGACATGAATAAGTTAGATCGTGCACGCAGGCAGTTTATAATCATATCCCTAATCGTTCCAGTCACACTTCTTCTTGCATTTGTTGTTTTTCCGGGGATAGATCTATTTAAAATGAGCTTTACCAACTGGGATGGTTATTCACCCCAGAGTCAATTTATTGGGTTTGATAACTATATTACAATGTTAGTCAATAAAGATTTATGGCTTTCGCTTAAAAATAATGCAGTGTATTTTTTCGTCCATCTCATTATGATTGTTTTTGAGCTTGCTTTTGCGGTACTACTCATCAGTAAGCTTCGTGCGGCAAAATTCTATAAGACGATGGTTTTTTTGCCTTATATCATTAATGGCGTTGCAATTGCATATGCATTTTCTTACTTTTTTTCACCGATCAATGGTGCATTTGATGCGATTTTGCAAGCATTAAATTTGGAGGGATGGATTCGAAGCTGGTTATCTGATGTGAAGGTTGTGAACTATGTACTTTCGGCAGTTTCTGTATGGCGTTTTAGTGGTTACCATGTGATTCTATTTATGGCGGCGCTTCAATCGATACCAGAGGATATTGAACAATCTGCAAGGGTAGATGGGGCCAACCAATGGCAGCTTTTTCGATATATACAGATCCCTTCTATCATGTTGATGGTGGACTTTGTACTCTTTGATAATATCAGAGGAGCACTCCAAGTATTTGATATTCCGTTTGTTATGACTGCAGGAGGTCCAGGTTACGCCTCTTCAACCTTTACATTGTATACAATTAAGACAGCGTTTACCTTCTCAAACTTTGGACTTGCAGCCACAATGGCAGTGGCGATTATGATTATGATCATAGGCGTTTATATTATACAAAACAAAATCATTCATGGGGTAATCCTAAGAGATCGGAGGGGGAAAGATGCTTAAGCGTGTGCTTATTCAGGTTGTCAAACAAATCATATGTATCGCAATGGTTATTATTGTGCTTGCACCTATACTGCTCACGTTATTTGCAGCACTCAAAACAAAGGCAGATATGGCAACCACCTCACCGCTCTTGTTGCCAGCATTAGATCAAATCACGTTTGATAACTTCAAAAAGGTATTATCTGATAAATATTTACTCATTGGCTTCAAGAATACAGGAATTATCTTGGTTGTATCCATTTTCTTCAATGTGCTTTTTGGAACGATTACGGCATTTATTATTGAGCGTTTTGACTTTAGAGGGAAGAAGGTTATCGTTGCACTCTTTTTTATGGGGATGCTCATTCCCACTTTTGTTACGGAGATTGCAAGATTTCAAGTGGTTCAAGGGCTCAATTTATACAATACTTTAGGGGCACCTATTGTGATATATATTGCTTCCGATTTGATGCAATTGTATATCTATAGGCAATTTATCTCAACGTTATCGGTATCGCTTGATGAAGCAGCACTTTTAGACGGTTGTTCTTATTGGGGACTTTTTATCAGGATTATCTTCCCATTACTTAAGCCTGCCACTGCTACCGTATGTATTATTAAAGCGATTAATATTATTAATGATATGTATATTCCTTATCTCTATATGCCCAAGAATAAGTTGCGTACGCTCACCACATTTTTAATGAACTATGCCAATGCACAACAAGGTTCCTGGCAGACACTCGCAGCAGGGATTATTATCATTATGATTCCAACGATTTTGATCTATGTTTTTTTCCAAAAATACATTCTAGCAGGTGTTGCAGCAGGTGCTGTCAAAGAGTAATGTATAAAAGTACCATCTCCTTATTAAGTAAGAGGAGATGGTACTTTTATTATTTTGTATAAGTGACTAAGATAGGCTGAATTTGTTGCCCGTTTATTGCAAGTGATACGGTTCGTGCTGCAAGTGATAGGTCTGCTACAAGAGAATAAGGCTTGTTAACTGGGTCATCTTGACCAAATGGGACAAAATAAGTGTTTTGATTTGGAAGAAGTGTCCCGAGATTAGAAAGATTAAGACCTAGACCATCATTGGTTGAGATGGCAATAATGACAGGCTTACCATTGCGCATCAAAGACTTGGTAGCCAATAAAACGGGTGTATCGATAATGCCATGAGCAAGTTTGGCTAGCGTATTTCCTGTACATGGTGCAATCAGGATTGCATCAATAATGTTTTTTGGGCCAAGTGGTTCGGCACCAGGTATGGTGTGAATAATGGGCTTGCCTGTGAGTGATTCAATCTGTTCTATGAAATCATTGGCATTACCAAAACGTGTGGTTAACGTATAGGCATTAAATGACATAATAGGATAGACATCTATTTCAAGATTGACGAGTTCTTCAATAAGTTTGACAGCGCTTTTGAACGTACAAAACGAACCGCATAGTGCGACGCCTAATTTTAATTCTTTTAATTCTTTCATACAATTGCCCCCTGTTTACGCATGATTAGTTGAAGGGCGACAAAAATAGCATGAGCAGCGCTCATAGGAGCAACTTTACCGGGTAAGCTTGGGGCAGGAACATAGTTGAGGCCAACTTGTTCACAGTACGCCATATCAATGCCTCCAGGTGTAGAAGCCAGTTCAATATAAACCGCATGAGGTGCCATTTGATCAATGGCTTTACTATCAAGAATGATGACAGGGATCGTATTGAATATAAAATCATATTCTCCCAAGTGCTGCTTGAGTTCACTTAATGGGATAGGTGTATAACCATACGTAGTAATATAAGCTAAATCTTTGGTAGATCGTGCCTCTACAGCTACTTTTGCGCCAATACCATGAAGCTTGTGTGCTAATATTTTGCCACACCTTCCAAAACCTAAAACTAAACAATGACTATCATGGAGGGTGATCTCACTGTTTTGCATTGCATATTGAATGGCGCCTTCAGCTGTAGGAATAGCATTCAATATAGCGACTTCATCCAAATCCATCATGTCAGTATAAGAAAGATGATGCTTTTCGAATAGTTCCTTGAGTTGTGGTTTGAGCGCACCAACAAGAATATAGCTTGATGATGCAACTTCCATAAAGCGTTCTATAGAAATGTGCAGATTGCTCAGTGGGGTAAAAAGGCTCTTTCCGTCCTTTGAGAAAGGAATAGGACCAATGACAAATTGGCAATTGCGTATGTCCTCAATATCGTGAGAAACTGTTGCGCCAGAAGGAAGATCTGGATGCGTAATCCCATAAACCACAGGAGAGAAGCCTTTTTGACAAAGAATTTGGCAAAGTCTTACATAACGTAAATCTCCACCAATTACAGCAATAGATACAGTATTCATATGAATAAACCTCCAGTATAGTTTTGTGCCTGTAGTATAGGGTATGAGTTTGAAAGGGTGATTGTGCTTGTATAGGGATAAGAAGGAAGAACTGGAGAAGAGTGATGGTAAAAAATAGAAGACGTGTGATATAATATAAAGACACATTACAGATAAACTATAGATACATACAATTATATTTTACTTAGGCAAGGAGACATACGATGGAAAACAAAAAAATGGTGAGCAAATACGTGCCAGAGGTAACAAGTAATTTGAGAAAAAACTTTGTAAAAGTACCGGAGGAGATTGCAGAATGTAGTGGAATTCGTATATTTGGAAAACGCATCAAATCATTTATTTTTACAACAGATGTGGCAATTATCAAAAATACAAATGCAGATGCAGTCATTGCGGTGTATCCTTTTACACCACATCCAGCAATTACCCAAGCGATTATGTCTGTTTCTGATATCCCTGTAATTTGTGGGGTAGGGGGTGGCTTAACACATGGTACACGTTCTGCTAATATTGCCCTTCATGCGGAGTTCCAAGGTGCGATTGGCGTAGTGCTTAATGCGCCAACGCCAAATGAAACCATCTCCTATGTGAAAGAACATATTGATATTCCAGTGATTATTACTGTAGTGAGTGAACTAACTGATGTCAGTGAAAAACTTGAGGCAGGTGCAGATATTATCAATGTGAGTGGTGGGGCACACACTGTACGCATTGTAGAAAAAATACGTCAGGCGTATCCAGAGATCCCAATTATTGCGACAGGTGGACCAAGTAGAGAAAGTATCATACAGACGATCAGGGCAGGTGCAAACTGCATTACCTATACACCACCTTCAAATTGTGAACTCTTTAAAGAAAAGATGAAGTTGTACAGAGGGCTAGAAAATGACAAATACTATGGTGATGCTGATGAACAGTAGTATTTGTGGTGAGTAAAGAAACGATGATAACAATGATTGTAGCTATGGCGAGAAACTATACGATTGGTGTATCGGGCAAGCTGCCGTGGCATATACCTGAGGATCTTGCATATTTTAAAGAGCAGACATTTGGCAGACCAATTGTGATGGGAAGAAAGACCTTTGAAAGTATTGGAAGGGTATTACCTGGTAGAACTAACATTGTATTGACTACAGATCATCATTTTGTATATCCAGGTGTTAAAGTATACCATGATAAAGAAACGCTCATGCAGGCTTATGCAGACCAAGATCTTATGATTATTGGTGGTGGGCAAATTTACAAACTTTTTTACCCAGATGCCCAAAAGCTCCTGATCACATCTGTTGATGAAGAAGTTGTAGGCGATGTACATTTTATGGCTATTAAGGCTGATTTTAGATTAGTTAAAGAAAGTGGGCCTAGAATAAGTGGCGCCTATACGTATCGTTTTACGGAGTGGCTCAGAAAATAAGAGAAGATGAGAAAGAGTGATAGCGCAATGCAAACAATAGCATTAGATGAATATAAAGGAATGATTTTTAGACATTTTAAGGGTGATCATTATTTATTAATGGACCTAGCAGTTCATTCAGAAACAAGGGAAGTTTTAGTGATTTATAAAGCACTGTATGGTGATTGTATGGTGACGGCACGCCCTATTGAGATGTTTTTGAGTGAAGTAGATCATGAAAAATATCCAGAAGTCAAGCAAAAATACCGGTTTGAGCCGGTTACAGTTGCGAGTGTAAAATAAAGAGTCAATAGATATATGAGCAATTATTCATATATCTATTGACTCTTTTTGATAAGGAGCATATAATACAATTAAAAATATATGAGCAAATGCTCATATATAAAAAGTGGGAGGGGAAAATATGGAACATCATCATTCACACGGACATCATCATGAAGAGGGACTGAGTAATATCACACTTGCATTCTTACTAAATTTTGGATTTGCCATGCTTGAAATACTAGGGGGTATTCTCACAGGAAGTACAGCAATTTTATCAGATGCAGTCCATGACTTTGGCGACAGTTTAGCATTAGCAGTTTCTTTTATTGTAGAGAAGCTAGGCCATAAACCTGCGAATACTCACTATACTTATGGGTACAAGCGTATGGCATTGATCGGCGCATTTGTGAATATCATTGTACTTTCAGTGGGGACAGTATTTGTTGTAAGGGAAGCACTAAGTGTTTTAGTAGCACCACAACCTGTCAAGGCAGGAGGAATGCTTCTTCTAGCGGTCGTTGGCATATTGATCAATGGGATATCTGTTCTACGTATGAAAGGTTCAAAGAAAATACTAGATAAGACAGTGATGATGCATTTGATGGAGGACTTATTGGGGTGGATTGCGGTTTTGGTCGTTAGTATTGTAATTTACTTTACCAATTGGTATATACTAGATCCTATTTTATCTTTGGGTATTTGTATTGTGATAGGAAGAAATATTTGGATGAATCTGACGGTGGCAATCCAAATTGTGATGCAGGCGGTGCCTGATCAACCACTTTTTGATGCAATTCAGAGTGAGATTGAAGGTGTTGAGGGCGTCAAAGCAGTGAAGGCGCTGCATATGTGGACATTAGATGGTGAAGAACATATTGTAACAGCCTCCTTAGCGGTAAAAGAAGGTGTTTTGCGTGAAGGCATGATGAATCAAATCAAAGGGATGCTTGAATCCAAAGGGATTGCACACTCTACGATAGAAATAGACTAAACAAACAGCCCCTAGAGGAGATGCGCATCCTCTAGGGGCTGTTTGTTTAGTTTAGGTTTATGCGAATGTATAGACTGAAATCATACCTAATACGATACCTAAGATCGTGAAGAGTGCGGGGCGTCTTCCTTTGTGTAGTAAGATGGCTTGTGGTAAGACCTCACAAAAGGTGACATAGAGCATAGCACCAGCAGCAAGTGCAAGTGAGATCGCAATAGGTAAGTCACCAATGCTACCAATGGCAGCACCTACAAAACCGCCGAGGAGTGTCGGGGCGCCAGACAGCGCAGTCAGCAAAATAGCTTTCCATTTTACCATTCCGCCTTCTACAAGGGGCACGCAGATGCTCATACCTTCAGGGATATTATGGAGTGCAATCAGAAAAGCAAGTGTTAAGCCCATCGTTTGATCGTGGGTAGTAGCAGAACCAATAGCCATACCTTCAGGAAGGTTATGTAGGGCAATTGCAGCAAACATAATCAGTCCAGAGCGAAGCATAGAGCGCTCATGGGAGTGGCTTATAAGCTCGTGCTGATGTCGTAGATCCTCCAGTTCAATATGAGTTTCTTCCGAATGTGTGAGGCGGTCGATGATAGCATTAAGCCATTGAACAACTAAAATTCCACAGAAAATAGAGAGAGCAGTGACCCAGATGGAACTGAGGGAAAGGGCTTCTGGGATTAAATCAAAACATACGATGCTCAGCATCACACCTGATGCAAAAGCAAGAAGGGAACTTAAAGCTTTCTTTGAACCTCTTCCAAATATCAAGCCCAATATGCCGCCTGTGCCAGTCCCGATAATACCTGCAGCACTGGCAACTAAAAGTGTTTTAAACATAGAAAATCTCCTTCATCAAAATGATACATTAGCTGGTACTATTGTAAATCAAATAAGAGAAATAGAAAAGCCTAGATTTTATAAAGAAAGGTAGATTAATTGATAGATAAATATTAAAATATAAAAGTAAATAATAAAATATTCTAAACCAAAAATCTCATTTAAGAAAGGTAGGGGTAACCATGCAGACAAAGACATTAACAGATGGGGGAATCTGTGTTCAATTGGCATATGACGATACTGAGCATATTCTGATGCAGAAAGCAGCTTGTGTGAGACCAGCAGAAAAACAAGTACAGTGGCAGGAATTTGAATTTATTGCGTTTATCCATTTTGGGATAAATACGTATACGAATAAAGAGTGGGGTGATGGTACAGAGTCACCAGAACTATTCAACCCTATGAACTTTGACGCGGACCAGTGGGTACGCACGATCAAAGAAGCTGAGATGAAAGCTGTCATTCTGACTTGCAAGCACCATGATGGCTTTTGCTTGTGGCCAAGTCGCTATACAGAGCATTCGGTAAAGCATAGTCCTTGGCGAGAGGGAAAAGGAGACGTGGTACGTGAGGTAGCTGATGCATGCCAAAAGTATGGCATCAAGATGGGGATTTATTTGTCACCATGGGATCGCCATGAACAGACATATGGCAGTGGTGAAGCTTACAATACATATTATAAGAACCAGCTTACAGAACTTTTGACAGAGTACGGAGAGATTGTAGATGTATGGCTGGATGGTGCATGTGCCGAAGGACCAAATGGCAAGAAACAGGTCTATGATTGGCAAGGTTACTTTAGCCATATCCATCAGTTGGCACCCAATGCAACCATTACAGGGATGGGACCTGATGTAAGGTGGTGTGGCAATGAGGCTGGTGCGGGGAGAGAGCATGAGTGGAGCGTTGTACCAGTACCAGGATTTTCGGAGGATGTCTACACATCACAAGAAAGTGCAGAGGCATTTCCACATCATAATTATACATTGGCGATGACAGAGGATTTAGGAAGCACTGACACACTCAAAAAGCATGCCAAGACGGGGGATTGGTTGTGCTGGTATCCTGCACAAGTGGATACCTCTATAAGGCCGGGATGGTTTTATCATCCACATGAAGACCAGATGGTCAAGTCGCTTTCTAAAATGCTTAAGATTTATGACCAATCAGTCGGGAACAATGCACAGTTGCTACTCAATCTTCCACCTACACCAGAGGGACTTTTGCACGAGGTAGATGTTAAGCGCCTGAGAGAACTAGGAGAGGTACTACGCAGAACCTATGCCTATAACCTAGCAGATGAGGCAACGATAGTGCAAACATATGAAGGCGATGAGGCTGTGTGGACGCTGACCTTTGAATCACCTGTTGTATTTAACACGCTAGTGTTAGGCGAGAATATTCGCAAAGGACAGGTTGTGGAGGCTTTTGAAGTAGCGATTAAAAAAGATGGGGTGTGGCATATCATGACCACAGGGAGCATTATAGGCTACAAGCAATTGCTGCGTTTGACACAACAAGGGACCCTTCAAGTAGAGGCGATACGCATTCGAGTTACAAAATTACGCGGCGTACCAGATCTTAACCTAATAGGTGTTTATAAAGCACCAATTATTGTATCAGCACCAGAAATTAAAGGGGATGACAAGGGAAACATTACGATTGAGACATGTATTCCTGCACAGATTTACTATACGTTAGATGGGCAGGAGCCAACGCAGCAGCATCAACATTATATAGGACCATTTGAACTACCAAGAGGTGGGACGGTCAAGGCAGTTGCTTACTACGAAGAGGTGCCAGACGGTTATTTTGTAGAGGCACATACTGTCGCAAGTGGCATCTTTGGGGTACCGATTTCTGAGCGTACAAAGTTGATAGAAGGTCATTGCGTGATAGAAGCTGATCTTGGGCAAGCAGAATGCATAGAGGGCTTTACAATGATGCCAATACAAGATGGTTATGATTTTAACTATAATGTGTCACAGTATAGCTTCGCTGTCAGTATGGATGGTGAAGCATGGCACTATGTGAAAGAAAAACAGTATTTCCATAACATCTCACACAATCCCATCTTACAAATTGAACATTTTGAAGAAAAAACAACAGCACGTTTTGTTCGATTTGAAGCACATGATGGGTTATCTGGAAATGCATGTATTGTAGTAGGACCGATAAGCGTATTACGTGCAGGGCAATAAGAAAAAGGAGAGAAGAGATGAAAAAATATTTTGTAGGCTATGTGAATAGAGGAAGAATGGACAGTGTCACAGATGCACAAGCGATGAAGTTGACCCACCTCAACCTTGCTTTTGCACCAATGGTAGGAGATATTACAGTCATGGAACTCACACAGCAAGATCAAGAAGAACTTGCACGTTTGAGAAGTGTGAACCCAGAACTTGCGGTATTGGTTTCGACAGGCGGTGGCAATAATCAAGGGCATGGTGAAGCAACACGTACACCAGAAGGACTCAAAAAGTTAGTGGCGTCTACAATGGACATTGTGGCGCGTTATGACCTAGATGGCATTGATTGTGACTGGGAGTTCCCAGGAGATACAGGTATTATCGAAGAGAAGTACCAACACACAGCATTATTTGCAGCTTATAGAGAAGCGCTAGATGCAGTAGGAGCGCAAAATGGTAGGAAGTATTGGCTCACGACAGCAGCAGGAAGTGGGCAGTGGTACCTTGATCGTACAGAGATTGATCAAAGTCATCAGTACTTAGATTTCATTAATTTGATGACCTATGACTCGAATACAGGTGGGAAGATGACGGGGCACCATACCAATCTTTATGAACCACAAGGAGAGGGGATTAGACCACATAGTGCAGATCATCATATTCGATTAATGGCAGGTGCAGGTGTTCCTATTGAGAAACTGCTGATTGGTGCGGCATTTTATTCTCAACAATGGAACAACGTGCCAGATCAGGATCATGGTTACCGTCAAGAATCACCAGAACTCAACAATTGGGGCCCAGGGTATACAGATCTGATAGAAAAGTGTGAGGCTGAGGGGTATGTGAAGTACTTTGATGAAGC
>JBOFIR010000013.1:0-10870 GCA_051650265.1 Cellulosilyticaceae bacterium | reverse complement strand
GGGGAGTAGGTCTCTTCTCATGTTTCCGTTCATATTCTATACAAACTGAAAAAGGGATAATAATATGGGGAGATTTTAATTAAGAGTGAAATTTGTGTAGCTTTTTTCTAGGGAAGATTTGTGCTACACATCTCCTCTACACTTGTTATTATGCCCCATAATTTTTAATAAAATATGAAGATGCTACAAATAATTTAAGAACTTTTTATAAAGATTTTATGTTATTGCGAGATATAGAAAGAACCTCTCAAAGGAGGCTCCCACTACTCTACAATGTGAATTTTCATCATGTTGGTAATTTGGCGTTTGACATAAGGAAGCCCTGCCGTAATCACTAGCAGATCATCTTTTGCCACACAGCCTCGTGCTTTTAGCATGCCTACTGTTTCACTTATCACATGCTCTACATTATCTTGTTCTTGGAAAATTATAGGTTCTACACCGCTATAGAGCAGTAGCTTACGCTGTACCTCTTCGCTGTTTACAAAGGCATAGATGGGTGCCTTTGGTCTAAACTTAGATACCATCCCAGCTGTAAAACCGGATGCCGTTGGGCAGATAATCGCCTTAGCATCTAGGTCATATGCAGAACTACAAGTTGCATAACTTACCGTATCTGCGATACTTAGATTCTTATATTTTGCTTTTTCACGAAGGATCGCATCATACTTTCTGACTTCTTCTGCCGCTTTTGCAATATCACTCATATAGCGAACTGTTTCAATCGGATATTTTCCAATTGTCGTCTCACCTGACAGCATCACAGCATCTGTTCCATCATACACCGCATTAGCAACGTCGGTTACCTCTGCGCGCGTCGGAATGGGATTATGAATCATAGAATCCAGCATATGTGTTGCTGTAATAACAGGTTTACCTGCACTATTACACTTCTCTATAATCTTCTTTTGAATAATAGGAATCTGACACGTCTCAATCTCTACACCCAAATCACCACGCGCTACCATAATCCCATATGATTCTTCTATAATCTCATCAAGATTCTCGATGGCTTCAAAGCATTCGATCTTTGACACCACCTGTATATGATTGGCACCATGTTGCTTAAGGATTTCCTTGATTTGCCTTACCCCATCTGCACTTCGAATAAATGATGCCGCAATAAAATCAACACCTTGTGCGATGCCGAATTCAATATCTTTAATATCTTTATCAGTAATAGCAGGAAGCTGTGTTTTGATTCCTGGTACATTAATGCCGCGTTTATCCTTTACTTTACCACCACTGATGACTTCACATATAATGTCTGTGTCCACTACACTTTCAACACGCAGTACAATAATGCCATCATTCACAAGGATTTTGTCCCCTGGCTTTACATCTTGTGGAAGCAGCTCATAAGTGATGCTACAGATCTGTGTATCGCCCGGCACCTCTCTCGTGGTCAGTGTAAACTGTTGCCCTGATTGGAGTGTGACTTCACCCGTTTTGAAAGTCTTTGTACGAATTTCAGGTCCCTTTGTATCCAACAAGATGCCAATTGGGATCCCAGTTTCTGCGCGATATGCCTTAATCATTTGTATACGTGGTAACTGTTCGTCAAATCCACCATGTGAAAAGTTTAACCTTGCAATATTGAGTCCATTTTCAACAAGTTTTTCAAATACTTCTCTAGATTCTGTAGCTGGTCCAATTGTTGCGATAATCTTTGTTTTTTTCATAGTGTCCCCTCTCTATCCTTAGACATTTCTGTGTATAATATGACTCGTTTAGAATAGCACAAATATTCTATTTTGTCTTTAATATTTTATACATTTAACCTATTTTGTTATATTTTTAACATGATTGTCCTCTTTTTATGATAACTCGCTTTCAAACTCCCTTGTATCAGTAGTCATTTATCCAAAAATTATGTTATACTATTTGAGTTACATACATAAGTCGTCATTTTTCTAGGTTTAATTTTTATCTCATTTGGCGACACTCCAAAAAATAAACGATTGAATTAGGTGATTTGATGCATAAGACTTTTAATGATTTTAGAAAAATCGTACTTGAAGATGTTCCGTTGCTTGATGTACGTGCACCGATCGAATATGAAAAAGGTGCCTTCAAGCACTCAGTGAATCTACCGATTCTCACAAATGAAGAACGTCACACCATCGGAATCTGCTATAAAGAAGAGGGAAATGCAGTAGCTACTGCTTTGGGCTATCAGCTCGTATCAGGGGAAATCAAAGAGGCACGTATCGCAGGCTGGATGGACTTCTTTGAGAAAAATCCTAAAGGAATGCTTTATTGCTTTAGAGGGGGCTCTCGTTCACGCATTGCTCAGGAATGGATCTGCGAAGCACTAGGCCATGAGGTTGTTCGCCTAGAAGGTGGCTACAAAGCCTTTAGAAACTACCTCCTAGATGTACTTGAACCTGCCAACCAGACAAGTCACCCTATCATTCTCGGTGGCTGTACAGGCTCTGGCAAAACACATATTCTCAAACAACTGCCCCATGCCATTGATTTGGAAGGGCTTGCCAATCATCGTGGTTCCTCTTTTGGACGCCATCGCACACCTCAGCCTACCCAGACCACTTTCGAAAATGATCTTGCCTATGACCTGATCAAACATCAAGCGGCGGGTTATGACTATATGATTGTTGAAGATGAAGGCCGTCATATTGGCCAAAACTTCATTCCACACAATCTGGCTGCCTACTTTGCGAATGGTGATCTCGTAGTTGTTGAAGTACCTCTTGAGGAACGTATGATGATCACACTCAAAGAATATGTCATTGATGCACAAGCTGAATATCTCCAAGTTGCCTCAACAACAGATGAGGGACTTCATGCTTGGCATACCTATATTAGCGAGAGTATGAAGCGCCTCAAGAAACGCCTTGGTGGGGATCGCTACATCACAGTCAGCAATATGGTAGATGAGGCCTTCCAGCATCAGCTTGCTACAGGCTCTTATGATGCGCATCTTGACTGGATCGCAGTCTTCTTAAGAGACTACTACGACCCAATGTATCGTTACCAACTTGAGCAAACAACCAAGAAAATTGTATTCCGTGGGGATACAGAGGCTGTACTTGCTTATCTGCGTTCATTGTTGCCAAAAGAAAAACGTTTGTTAGGGTAATTCAAGAACACACTAAATATTTGGAAGGTTGTCTATTTTTATATTAGACAACCTTTTTCTTTAGTGATACACTTGTAAGGATTAATGTTTAGCAAAAGGAGATTTAGATAATGAAAAAATTAGTAAAAGTAGGGGCACTTCTTCTCACACTTTCTTTGGCCTTAGCAGGTTGTGCCTCAAAATCAGATGCAGCTTCTGTCATTACCTTTGCCGGATCTTCCACACTTGCACCTGTTGTTTCAAAACTTGGCGAGGACTTTAGTGCCAAGCATCCCGACGTCACATTCCAGGTAAGCTCTGGGGGATCTGGCCAAGGCGTTCAAGCCGTAATCGATCAGACAGCCAACTTCGGCATGGTTGCACGCTCAGTAAAAGATGACGAAAAAGTTAAGATTCAATCACTTGAGACTTTTAACATTGGCATTGATGCACTCACTATCGCTGTCAATCCTGAAAATCCTCTTTTAACACTTAAGGATAACCTCACAAAAGATGAGATCATGAGCTTATTCTCTGGTCAGTATGCAAAGTGGAGTGATTTTGATGCATCACTCCCTGCAGAAGAAATCGTAGTTGTTACACGTGATATTGGTGGTGGTGCGCATGAAGTCTTCCAATCAAAAATCATGGGCGATACAGAAGTGAAAGCGGATGCCATTCAAGCACCATCTATGGGGGCATTGGTAGAAAAAATCATTGAAAATCCATATGCTATTGGTTATGCCTCTTTCGGTGTTGCCCAGCAAAATGAAGGCAAGATCACAACACTTCAAGTCGATGGCATCGCACCAACAGCGCAAAACATCCTAACAGGTTCTTATATGATCCAAAGACCTTTAATCCTTATCAAGTCAGGATCACTCTCAGCATCCGAACAAAGTTTTATGGATTATGTCCTAAGTGATGAAGGTGCTACAACAATCGAAACACTTGGCTTCATCGTACCTTAATAGCGCATAGTTACTCATCATATGCGTACTCACCCAGCACCCACTTATGGCTACATAAGTGGGTTTATTCTAGAATAAACGAACCTTTGCTCTTGGTTTGTCACCAATGCGCTCAAGGTATAACCTATATACTATGAAAGGTGGCTAGTTATGAAACGATTGACCCTACGATGTTTTAATGGTTTTATCCTGATCGGTGCTATACTCTCAAGTACCATGATCCTACTAATCCTCTCACAACTCATTGGAGAAAGTCTCCCCTTTCTTCAAGAAGTACCACTTAGAGATTTTCTCTTTGGAACAGTTTGGAAACCCCTGAATAAGACGCCATCCTACGGTATCTTCCCTATGCTTTTAGGGACTCTGTCCGTTTCTGGCATTGCCCTGCTCATTGCACTCCCTCTAGGTGTGGGCTGTGCACTTTTTTTATGTTTTTGTATTAAGCCTTCAAAAGCAAACTTTTGTCTAATATTCGTGGATCTGCTCGCGGGTATGCCATCAGTCATTCTTGGCTTCATGGGACTCACACTCCTTGTCAAAGCTTTTGAACAGGCACTTCACATGACCACTGGTGAAAGTGTGTTGGCCGGTGGCCTTCTTTTGGGTATTATGATCCTACCCTATGTGATTAGCGGTTGCGCAGAAACCTTTGATGTGGCTAAATCCCGTTATTATTTGGGCGCCCTCTCCTTAGGCGTTTCCAAATGGTCTATCATCTTTGAGATTGTGCTTCCTTTCTCCAAAAGAAGCATCTATTCACATGGTTTTTTTGCTTTTAGTCGTGCACTTGGCGAAACCATGGCCGTTATGATGGTTATTGGTAATTCGCCCATCATACCCAGACTACTAGGGCGTACGCAGACCATCCCCTCTCTCCTTGCCTTAGAGCTTGGAAGCAGTAGCTATGGGAGCATGCACTACCATGCCCTTTATGCCACTGCACTTGTACTCATGAGTATACTAGGCTGTTGTCAAGTGATTGGTCATCTTCTTAAAAGAAAGGAGCATTCTCATGAAAATTAAGCATTATCTCTTAAAAGTCTGGATGATTAGTTCAGGGATCCTCACCTTTGTTCTAATTGCAGGGATTTTCTTCTATATCTGTTTACGCGGTTTACCACTCATTACACCCACCTTTCTCTTTGATCGCCCAAAAGGGATGCCCCTAGGCTCAGAAGGTGGGATTTTCCCTGCAATCATTGGAAGCCTCTTACTTGGGCTACTATGTGGACTCATAGGTGGTATCCTTTCTCTTTGTAGTGCCCTTTTTATGGTCTTTTATTGCAAAAGTTCTTGGTTACATACGTTACTTCTTTATGGATTACAAGCTTTATCGGGTATTCCTTCTATCATTCTTGGCTTGTTTGGCTATAGCTTCTTGATGATGGAACTTGGCATGAAACGTAGTCTTCTATGCAGTAGCATTACCTTATCATTTATGGTAATCCCCTTCATCACCTTACGCTTTGTGAAAGCTTTGGAAGAATTACCCCAAGAGACACTACTCACATCATTTGCCTTAGGATTACCCAAAGGCTATACACTATGGCACTATGTGCTCCCTGCAACCTTTGGCAGACTACTCACAGCACTTGGTTTAGGCATTGGCTTTGCAATGGGCGCAACCGCCCCAATCCTCTTTACAGGTGCTGTGATGATGGCACCCGTTCCCACAAGTATCATGGACCCTTTCATGGCACTACCGTATCACCTCTACGTATTAGCTAATGAAGGCATCTCATTAGACATGGCTTATGGCTCGGCCTTTGTATTGATGTTCATTTTATTCATACTCAATTTCAGTTGCCGCTATTTTTATAACAGGAAAGGAAAGAACACCCCATGACAACAGCATTACATATTCATAATCTCACAGTTTCTTTTGGCAAAGAAACAATCCTTAAAAGCATTGATTTGGAAATACCAAAGCACCGCATCACTGCAATTATTGGTTGCTCTGGCTGTGGCAAATCCACACTTCTCAAATCAATCAATAGGATCTCAGAAGAAGTGGGGGCGACCTGCTCAGGCGAGCTACAGCTTGGCGATCAAAACCTTTTCACGCTTCCGAAGGAACACCTGCGTACAAAGATTGGCCTTGTCTTTCAAACGCCAGTAGTCTTTCCTTTTTCTATCCTCAAAAATATCACCTATGCGCTAAACTATCATACACCGCTCTCACGCCAAGAGGCTACAGACAAAGCCATTGCGCTGCTCAAGCAGACTGGCTTGTATAATGAAATCAAAGATGTCCTTCACAAGCCTGCAACCAAACTATCAGGTGGCCAACAGCAACGACTCGCCATTACACGTGCCCTTGCAGTTACACCCGAACTCTTACTCCTTGATGAACCTTGCTCTGCACTCGATATCAAAAGTACCACCCATATCGAAGCATTACTTACACGTTTAAAAAAAGATTACACCATTGTAATTGTCACGCACAATCTTGCACAAGCATCACGGATTGCAGATCATGTGGTCTTTATGGATGATGGCTGTGTCATTGAAACGGGTCCTGCCACACAAGTACTTCATGCACCACTCTCACCCACTACGCAGGCTTATCTGGCTTATCAACACAGTTAATGTAGGCGTTTCCTTAATCATTATGATTAAGATTTTTCATGACCAAACCACCTTCAGTGGGTTTATACTAGAACAGACATTATAGACAAGGAGGTTTTTTCATGCTTACAAATCAGGA
The DNA here is from genome assembly GCA_051650265.1 of Cellulosilyticaceae bacterium. Lineage (GTDB taxonomy): Bacteria > Bacillota > Clostridia > Lachnospirales > Cellulosilyticaceae > JBOFEH01. The sequence goes on along the minus strand of JBOFIR010000013.1, from coordinate 4,113 downwards.
AAAACTCGCATTTAAAAGCAAAGGCATTATTCCTCAAAAACAAGACGGTTTTTTTGCACTACGTTTTTTGAGCCATGCTGGCTATTTTTCAGCACAAGAGATGCAAAGTATCACCTACATTGCCCAAACTTATGGCAACGGTTCTATTGGACTTACAAGCCGCCTTACTATAGAAATTCCTTATATTCCACACACACAGTTAGATGAAGCGCTTGCCGAGGCAAAGCAGCGCGCCCTGCGCATTGGTGGTGGTGGCCCTAGTGTACGTGCCATCATGACCTGCAAAGGCAGTGTATGTGCCCATGGCCTCATTGATACCCATACCATGGCACTGGCTCTTGAGGAGCAGTTCTTTGGTCTGCCACTTCCTGGCAAGTTCAAAATCTCTGTACAAGGCTGCATGAATAGCTACGGCAAAGCACAAGGCAATGATCTTGCCATCATGCCTATTCGCCCTGTCACCCTAGACACTGCTACTTGCATCAACTGCAATCAATGCATCAAAGTTTGTGATGACCACGCCTTCTTACAGGCACCATCTGGCTTAGACCTTGATCCTGCCAAATGCACAGGCTGCAAAGCATGCCTTCCAGTATGTCCAACCTGCGCCCTCGCACCCACTGACGAGGTACGCTTCCTCATCTTAATTGGTGGTCGCATGGGCCGTCAGGCAAGACTTGCTACGCCACTCCCACAGCTTTTCACAGAGGTAGAGCTCTTCCCTATGGTGCAAAAGGTACTTGATTTCTATCAGGATCATGCACAGCCAAAAGAGCGCTTTGCACAGCTGATCACGCGCATTGGCTTAGAATCCGTAGAAGCTGCGTTACTCAAGCAGCTGTATAAAAACCCTGAGTTCCCTAACAAATAAAAAGACCTACTGTTTGCACCATTGGCAAACAGTAGGTCTTTTTGAGATTTATTTTTACTTATGGTAAGCGATTGCCCGCTGCGCGGTAAAGCTCGTACCACTCTTCACGAGTCAGAACAATATCAGCTGCCTTTGCGATCTGTGCGAGACGCTCTGGATTTGTCGTACCAACGACTGTTTGGATTTTTGCTGGATGTCTTAAAATCCATGCCACAGCAATCGCTGAGTTAGTGACACCCTTCTTGGCTGCAAGCTGATCAATTACTGCATTGAGCTCTGGGAATTTTGGATTGTCTAAAAATACACCCTCAAAAAATCCATATTGGAATGGTGACCATGCTTGAATCGTGATGTCATGAAGTCTGCAGTATTCAAGTACACTGCCATCTCTCACGATTGATGGATCAATCTCCATATTCACATTGAAGCCTGCATCGATCATTCCTGTATTGGTAAGGCTCAGCTGAAGCTGATTGATCAGAATAGGTTGCTCTAAATATCTACCCAATAATGCCATCTGCATTGGGTTTTGATTGCTCATCCCAAAATGACGTACTTTACCACTTTTGTGAAGTTTGCTAAATGCCTCTGCAACTTCTTCTGGCTCCATCAATGTATCTGGGCGATGAAGTAATAAGACATCAAGATACTCTGTATCTAATCGCTCGAGAATCTGGTCCACAGATCCTATAATATGTTCTTTTGAGAAGTCAAAAAATCCTGGGCGAATACCACACTTAGACTGGAGTACCACCTCTTCACGCTTTACACCAAGTTCTTTGATAGCTTTTGCAAACACGCGCTCTGATTCACCTTGACCATAGATATCTGCATGATCAAAGAAATCAATTCCACACTTTAGTGAGGTATCCACAAGTTTGGCAACCTCACTCACTGAGTGCCCTGCCATCCGCATACAACCTAATGAAATCTCTGACCCTAGAAGATCAGTTTTTCCCATTGCTATTTTCTTCATAGACGTTTCTCCTTTGATGTTTTACATGATACATCCATTATATCGAAGTCTGTACTTTTCATCAACTACAGTACAACACTTCCCTACACAAACTTATCTTTTGATGCCCTATATTTTAGTCTTTGAAATCCATTTTGCCGAGATAAACCAGGAAATTCCAAAGACAATTACACTAAATAACGTAGCTCCACCAAATACTGCCAACATGTGCGTTTTGATTGCAACCAATTGACCAACTACAAGAATATAGGCAATAAATAATCCTGTCGCACCTATATATGAAAAAGTGATTCCTAGAACAAACTTTTCTTCGTTAAATAGCAATGCACAAGGAATATTGATACTCCCTGAGAGTAATGCCACAACAATACCTACACAAACATACATGAGTAATGCTCTCAAATCAAACTCTTGTTTAAGTGCTGTAACCGTTGAACTCATGATGCCACCTGATATCACACCAAACATGCAAAGGGCCCCATAAAGTAGGTACTTACTCCCAATCACTTGCCCTGTTGTCACCGGCAAGGTCGCCACAAACTTATTCCATTTGGATGTTTTATCCCCCATAATGGTATGGGTTGCCAGCATACTCAGCATAAGTGTTGCCATGACAGTAATCACCCATGGTGAGATCAAAAAAGACATTCCTGCACTCATCACAATAAATACAACTGTAAGAATAAATAGATTATCCTTCACGAGATAAAAATCTTTCACTAACAAACCCTTCATTTACTTTTCCCCCTTTACATAAAGTAACATAATGTCATCAATCGTTGCTGGATCAATGATTGCCTTAGGATATTTTTTTTGTGCTATCGCCTTATTTGCCACCAACACCTGCCACTGATAATCTTGCTTACGATAAACGAGTATGTCTTCTTTTGCGATCTCCTCAAACTGCGCAGCACCACATTTGATAATGCCATATTCATAGATCAGTTCATCCTTTGGCTTGCTAAAGACAATCTTTCCTTGATGAATGAACACAATATAATCCGCTACTTTTTCCAAATCAGTCGTGATGTGAGAAGAAACTAAAATCGAACATGCTTCGTCTTGCACAAATTCTAGGAACAAATCCAAAATATCATCTCTGACAACAGGATCAAGGCCACTTGTGGCCTCATCCAACACCAAGAACTTTGCATGATGTGATAATGCTGTCACAATTGAAAGCTTCATCTTCATCCCTTTAGAGAGTTCTTTGATTTTTTTATTTACTGGAATAGCCATCTGCGTTAATAATGTATAAAATTTTTCTTCATCCCATGATGGATAAATATTTCTGAGTACATGATTGAGTTTTTTGATTGTCAGACTTTCTGGAAAATTGCTCCCATCAAAGACTACCCCCAACGCTTCTTTCCCTATATCATCTATCTCTTCAGCTGCTTTTCCATCAATCAGGACAGCCCCCTCATCCTTTTGAATCAATCCAAGTATCGCCTGAATTGTAGTGCTCTTGCCTGCACCATTCTCCCCAATCAACCCGACGATTGCCCCTTTAGGCACATCAAAAGTGATGTGATCCAATATAAAATCATCATATTTTTTGCTTAACCCCTTAACATTTAGTGCATACCCATTCATGTTTATACCTCCTCTGAATAAAACATCGTTAATAATGCCATAAGCTTTTCTAAGTGAATACCATTTTCCCTTGCGATCTCTGTTGCAAGCATCAGATGTTCTTCAATTCGCTTTTGTTGCTCTTCTTGATAGAAGTCTTTATTCTGAGCTGAAATAAAGCTTCCTCTTCCCACAGTTGTCTCTATAAAGCCATCTCTTTGTAAATCCTCATAGGCCTTCTGCACGGTGATCACACTAATATGAAGTGACTTTGCCAACGCTCTCATAGAGGGAATTGGATCCCCCGCTGATAATGTACCCGACATGACCATTGCCTTAATTTGTGAAGTAATTTGTTCGTATATTGGCTTAGCTGTATTGTTGCTGATAATAATTTCCACGTACTTAAGCGCCTCCTGTAATATAGTGTACTTATCTTGTAAGTACACTATATTACACACATGGTCACCTGTCAATAATATATTGTGAATTAACTAAAAAATAGAAGTGTGCATCTCTTCAATGCACACTTCTATTTTGCTTAACTTACTTTTATACCCCTGGATTGGTTCGCTCAGCACTGGCTCCATCGATATTGTTACAGCTATACGCATTTCCTGATAAGCCTGCCACTGGAATAGGTGTCATCACACTCAGTACATCTTCTAGATAGCCTGGGCAGTCTACTTCA
>JBOFIR010000012.1:0-41000 GCA_051650265.1 Cellulosilyticaceae bacterium | reverse complement strand
TTCTCTTGTATACCATGACTTATTGTAACTATGTGGAGTAAAATGGTAAAAGTCTTCATTTTCGTACCACGAGTTATTGCAATTCTTACTCCGTACCATGACTTATTTCTATTTCACACGTTCAAGCTAATTTTGTGCGATCTGAATCTCTGGATAGTAATGCTCTAGGATCTGCTTCGCTGTATAGCCCCGATCAACCATCCCTTTGACACCTGCTTGGCTCATGCCTACACCGTGTCCAAAGCCGCCACCGTATAGGGTCACCTCTTTGAGTTGGTTGTCATTGTCGTAGGTAATATCTGGACTAAAGAAAGCACTTGGGAGCATGGTCATGTTGTCCACTTTGGTCCCATCACCTCTGACGATATTGATGGCATTATCCCCATTTTTTTGCATCGGTGCTAGAAGTGTACGAATTAGGTATTCTGTAGAAACTTTGATGGTATTTTTGCTACCTTCTATCATGAGTTCCATGACATTACCACCTTGTCCACGTTTTTTGACTTGCATATTGGTGACTGTACCAAGTGTATCGATCGCTTCTGTCTCCCACTTACCTTCCTCGCTCAGTACCTTGACCATATTAGGTGATTGACTACTAAGTCGTGCGACATTGCTATTAATCATATCGCTGAGCTCTTTGCCACTGAGTGAAACTTGCCATCTAAACCAAGGTGAATGATCATCAAAAGCATCAATCTCATCTGGCTTCAATGTGAAGAAAGCGTAGGCATCTTTTTCTTGAGAGAGGTCTTTGACCACACGATCACCTATGTACTGTTGTCTTGCTACAAGATAAATAGGGGTATTGGTAGGAAAGATCTCACCATTGGCCCATGTCTCACCAAAGTTAGCGCTATAACCACAAGATGTGGAGAAGAAGTTCCCACTGATGACATCCCCATTGTACATAAGCGCCTGCCCCTTGGTCTCTTTAGCTGCCTGGATAGAGATATCATTGGCAGCTACATTATTGTAGACTTGTGTGGATGTGGTGTCATCTACTTGGGCACCATACTTCGCGAACTTGCTATTGTTTTGATGCACCTGTGCGAAGCTTCTTGCACAGATCGCCTGTACCTTGGCTGCTTCTATCCCATAAGCTGGTGGCATCTCACTAGGTACAACTGCCGCAACATAGTCCTCCATACCTAGGCTATTGATAATCGTATAGCTTCCATCCCCTTCACGGTAGATCTCTAGATTCCCCTTATAAGTCGGATTCACCTTTTGTCTTTGAATACTATTGATACTGAGTGCTTCCTCTCCGGGGACAACCACCACTTTATCTGCCCCATCCTTCCAATCAAACCCCTTTGCTGACCATTCTTTACCTGCCTCTAGTGGGATCTGTGTGCCATTATACTCTAGATGGTACTTCCCTTTACTACTAATCTTCACATTTTCATGGGCATATTGGCCAAGCCCATCTTTAGAGATGAGCACACGAATCTGATCTGGATTACTTCGCTCAGAGACATTGAGTGTACTCACCTTTCCATCTTCTATTCCATAGCTCACCTGTGACCCCACACTTACCTGAGATAGCATAGACCACTTACTCTTAGGTGTGGAGTCATAGACTGCAATATTTTCATAAGGCAAAACACCGCCTTTTGCAAACTCTATTGTATCTTTGCCAACACGTAATACAGTATCGAGATCACTTTTTTGAGTGGGTTCAAAGGCAGTGATCTTCCCTGCTGTTAGTGTGATTGTCCCCACTTGGTCTTTGTCCTGTGGCTCTAATATGTCATTAGGATAAACCAGTTCTAGCTCCCCTACTTTGAGCTGAACTTGTCCATCTACTACATCTGTCACATAACACTGAGGAATCTTGACTGTTTCTCCTTGAGCCTCTATAATACCCAAGATCTCTTGACCTTTGATGATCGCCTTGACTTCCATATTGATAAATGGATCTAGGACGAGTCCTTCAAAACTATAGATCCCCTTGTCTGTCAATACTTTCCACTGTCCTAATCCCCCATTAGTTTTAGGTGTCGCCACAAGTCCCAATGTCTCGTAGGTGATTTGCTCACCCATCTTGGCATAACTGAGTGCATTTTCATACCCTTCAATAAAAGTCTTGAGGGAGATTGGCTTTGTCTTAATCTGATCATTTCCCTGAAGATTGACTGCTCCTGGTGTACCTAGCAAGTCTGATAATACAGTGCTTGTCTCCTCATAAGTAAGAGACTTTTGTGCATTCTCTTCTTTAAAGAATGTAAATTTGGGGTCTTTTGCAAGTGCTGCATAATACTTTTTGTACCAAATCTCCCCAGGCTCTGTTGCCTTTGGAATCTCATCAAAAAATGTATAGGCAATAATACGTGCAATATTTGCCTGTGTGCATGGTGCGCGGTACGTCGGCAGTGTCTGCGCCTCTTCTTCCTGCTCTGGGAGATACTGTTCTGCCATCGCCTTAACCGTCTGCAAGTCCATCCGCCAATCTCTACCTGAATAAATATACAAGCCTACTGCTACTACAAGTGCTATGATAAGTGGCATCCATAATGAACCACTCTCTTCCTCATAGCGCCCTCTTCTTCTAGAAGATCCTCTACTTGCCGAATAACCACGTCCCCTATTACGGCTTTGATGACTTCTATGGGTGCTTCTTTGATCTCTTCTCATCCTTTTCCCTCCTCATTCTTAGAAGCTGGCTTGTACATATATATGTTTTGTTGATCTATTTTATGCCCAATCTCACCTATCACCTATTACTTTTTGCCAATAAAAAACAAGCCTTACACAATGAAGTAAAAGGCTTGTGGGTAACTCTTTGATATTATTTATTAATGTATGTACAAAAAAATCAAATCAAAAAGCACTAACCGAAGTCAGTGCTCTCAATACCTTTAAATAGCCCCAAGATGCCGTTCCTGAGATTTTGACGCCCTAGCTCAGCTAGGTGGGTGACTTAGTCCCTATCTGTTGTCTTCCGCTGCCCAAAGGGAATTAGCTTGCGGCCTGACATTAGTAGAGTCCATCTCAGTCTCCCATTCGTAATTTGTAGGTTCAAAATAACAGGTGGTCGTACACCACAGGATTTAACTTACTCTTATTATATCACGTTGTAGGGTGATTTCAACCCCTCTTTTTAAAGGTGTTATATTCTGTTATTTCTTAACTTTCTTAAGACGGAAGAAGTCTTCACGTTCCTTCTCTTCGAGTACATCTTGGATATATTTGACCTGCTCTTTGTACTTTGGAATCTGAATATGCTGAAGCGCATTGGTACGCTTTTGCGTCTTCTCGATTTCTTTTGCAAGCTTAAAGATGGAGTTCTCAATTTCTGCAAGTTCATAGACCATGTAACGCACCTCTCTAAAATGCGCGACAGCATGGTCAAGTGCTGCGTTACTATTATGAAACCCATAACTTGGAATCATCTCAGTCTCCGTATATTTAATCATTGGTACATCGACCCCCATGACACTTTTTAGGAGAATCTCAAACTCTTCATCTTTTGGAATACTATGAGCAATGTCTTCTACATCTTTGATTCCCATGGTGATATTCACCATCTGCAAAGATTCATACGCCTCGGCAATCGTATCATAAATTTTAGATTGAATGTCTTTGGCTTTACTTACCAAATCCATCATTTCTTTAATCAGAACGTTACGTTTTTTGTCTAATAGCTCAAATCCCTTTTTAGACAAATCCAAAGATGCCTTGGCTTTGATGAGGTTGGATTTTGTGGGTGCTACTACGACAGCCATGGGCGTTTACTCCTTATGACCCTTGTAGTATTGATCGAGCATCTCTGGCTTGATACGGTCAAGCTCTGTACGTGGTAAGATGGAGATCACTTCCCAACCAAGATCTAAAGTCTCAATGATGGAGCGGTTCTCATCCCGTCCTTGGGCGATGAAGCGCTCTTCAAAGGCTCTACCAAACTCAAGATACAGTTTATCCACATCACCCAGATCATCCTCACCTATGATCTGTGCGAGAGAACGTACATCCTGCACACGTGAGTAAGCTGAGAACAGCTGGCTTGAGAGGTCTGCATGATCATCTCTTGTATAGTCTTCCCCAATACCGTCTTTCATCAGACGAGAAAGTGATGGGAGTACGGCAATCGGTGGATAGATGTTCTTTTGATTGAGCTCACGATTGAGTACGATCTGACCTTCTGTAATAAATCCAGTTAAGTCAGGGATTGGGTGTGTAATATCATCATTTGGCATGGTCAAAATTGGGATCATGGTGATAGATCCTTCACAATGCTCAAGCATTCCTGCACGCTCATAGATGGTGGATAAGTCACTATAGAGGTATCCTGGATACCCTTTACGTGATGGCACCTCCCCACGAATAGAAGAAAGTTCACGAAGTGCTTCACAGTAGCTTGTTATGTCTGTCAGAATAACCAGTACATGCATATGGTGTTCAAATGCAAGGTACTCTGCCGCAGTGAGTGCACATCTTGGTGTCGCAATACGTTCTACGATTGGATCATCTGCTAGATTGAGATACATAACCACGTGGTCGAGTACTCCGGCTGCTTCAAAGCTTCTCATAAAATAGCTTGCATCATCATGACGCACACCCATAGCACCGAAGACAACGGCAAAGTTATCACTATTTGCCCCTTCGATCTTGGCTTGCTTAACAATCTGTACAGCAAGCTCATTGTGGGCAATCCCATTACCAGAAAAGATCGGTAGCTTTTGACCACGGATTAGTGTCATCAGCGCATCGATTGAAGAAACCCCTGTTTGAATAAAGTTTCTTGGGTATTTACGTGCCACTGGATTGATTGGACGACCATTAATATTAGGCTTATAGTCTGATATGATTTGGTATGCCCCATCCATTGGTTCACCAACCCCGTTGAACGTTCTGCCAAGAATCTCTTTTGAAAGTGGCATAACCAGCGGATGTCCTGTGAACTTCACAGAAGTGTTGTCTGTCGCAATCCCTGTTGTTCCTTCGAACACCTGTACAACCACTTTGTCGCCTTCTACTTTAACAACTTTTCCTTTACGCACTTCGCCTTCATCTAGTTTGATATCAACGATTTCCCCATAAAATGCATCTTTGACGTCAGAAAGAACAATGAGTGGCCCTTGTACGCTTTCCAATCTTAGATATTCTTTTTTTATCATTCTAACCACCCTTATCTATTTCTCATATTTTTGTCTGAGCGCTTGGTAACTTTCCTGAATACGCTCACTTAATTCGTCTAAGAGATGAATTTCACTATTTGGCACTTCATACTTCATCTTCACCACATCATCAAATACTTTTTCTTTTCTGATGGTAGAAAGTGGAATACCCATTTTCACACACTTCATCGCCTCTATATACAGCATATCAATGACTTTGAGCATCTTGTATTGTTTTTCGAGAAGTACATACGTATCATCTTTGTGAAGGGCATTTTGCTGCAAGAAGCCTTTCTTGATGGTACGTGCTACCTCAAGTACAAGTTGCTGGTCGTTTGGCAGTACATCTTCGCCTACGAGCTGTACGATCTCATTGAGTTTTTCCTCTTCTTGGAGCAGACGGATCATCTTAGCACGTAGCTCAAGCATATCTTCTGCTACATTCTCACGATACCACTCGCTGAGCATATCTACATAGGCGCTATAGCTTGTAAGATAGTTGATCGCTGGGTAGTGTCTTGCATAAGCAAGTTTCTTATCAAGTGCCAAGAATGCACTTACGAAACGCTTGGTATTCTCTGTTACAGGTTCTGAGAAGTCTCCACCTGCTGGTGATACTGCGCCAATAATTGTAACAGAGGCTTCCTCCCCTGCAAGTGTCTCTACACAACCTGCCCTTTCATAGAACTGTGCAAGTCTTGATGGTAAATAAGCTGGGTACCCTTCTTCTGCAGGCATCTCTTCTAGACGACCTGAGATCTCGCGAAGTGCCTCCGCCCAACGTGATGTGGAATCTGCCATGATCGCTACATCGTATCCCATATCTCTAAAGTACTCTGCCATCGTGATTCCTGTATAGATACTCGCCTCACGTGCAGCTACTGGCATATTTGATGTATTGGCAATCAGTACAGTTCTTTCCATCAATGGTCTATTGGTACGTGGGTCAATAAGCGCGGGGAATTCTTCGAGTACGTTGGTCATCTCGTTTCCACGCTCCCCACAACCGATATAGACGATAATATCTGCATCACTCCACTTTGCAAGTTGATGCTGAGTCACAGTCTTACCTGTACCGAATCCACCTGGCAAACCTACTGTTCCACCCTTTGCAACTGGGAAGAATGAGTCAATGACACGTTGTCCTGTAATAAGTGGTTTGTAGATTGGAATACGTTTGCCAATAGGTCTTGGGCGACGTACTGGCCACTTTTGTGCAAGTGCGAGATCTTTTGTCTCACCAGATGGAAGCTCTAATACAACAATTGTCTCATTGATGTTATATTCACCATCTTCTTTCACACCCACTACAGTCCCTTCTATACCTGGTGGCACCATAGATTTGTGAAGTGTACTTGTCGTTTCTTGAGTTGTTGCATAAACTTGCCCTGCCTTCAGTACATCTCCTACTTTGACAGTCATTTTTGTTTCCCATTTTTTCTCTGGGTCAATAGAAAGTAGGCCGATCCCTTCTGGAATAAAGTTTCTTGAGATACTCTCAATTTGTTTGAGTGGTCTTTGAATCCCATCAAACATATTGCCTAACATACCTGGCCCTAATGTGACAGAAAGTGGTGCACCTGTAGAAATAATTGTCTCTCCAGCTTTGAGCCCTTCTGTCTCTTCATATACCTGCACCGTCGCAAGATCTCCTGTGAGTGATACCACTTCACCGATGAGCTTCTGCTTACCTACAGTAACCATTTCGTTAACCTTGAAGGAAGCCATTCGGCTTCCTTTCACTACAGGCCCATTGATTAGTTCAACTTTACCTTGCATTGTCATCCTTACTCACCAACCTCTCCTAAGGCTTCAAAAATACGTCTGATAATCATTTCTTTGTGCTCTCTTATACGAGACGCTATGGAAAGGTCTATACGCATGGTTCTTTGCTCATTTTCAATGATCAAACCACCCATCATAGCTGCATCTTTTTCCTTAAAAATCAGTCTATCTACCTGAACACCTAACTTTTCAAAGCTTTTTTGTATGTGCCCCTCATGATTTGCTAAATCCTTTGCTGTCATATAGACAACCACTGCCGATTCATTAGCTAAGTCATATAAGCTTGCTACAAGTTGTTCTAAGTAATCCCCATACTGTTGTGTGATTACATAGCGCTCCACTTGTTTTGTAAGTGCATCCATAAAGCGATTTACTTGCTTTTCTTTGGCTTTCATGTACGCTCTTTTGGTTTGCATGTTGGCTTTACTCAAATACTCTATTTTTTTGCTCTCTGCGCGTTTTTGTGAACGCTCCATGATTTCCTGCGCTTTCAAATCCACTAAGACTTTGTGTTCTTTAATTATACTCTCATAATCTTGTTCTAATTTCTCAAGCTGCTCACTCATCTCCCCACTAATATCTTGTTGTAGGAGTTTAGAAAACAGGGCTAATTTTTGCTCTATTGTGACCATACGTTCCACCTCATATACGAATACCTACAGATTCTCTAATATAACTCGTTATCACATCTTGCCCTCTTGTGGTTCCATGTCGATCTGGAATTTCAATGATGAGGGGTGTCTTTTTCTTAAGCTTCCACTCCATAATCTCCTCATGAGCCATATCCACAATTTTCTCCGTGACGATAATGAGTCCAATCTCTCGGTCTTTCATCGCTTCTTCCATTGCACTTAATACTTCAGTTTTATCATGCGCCATGATGCCATGAATACCTGCTAAACGCATTCCTACCCAAGTATCTTTATTATCACTAATGACAAATGACTTCATAATGTCTTCTCTTTTCTAAACTAAACTATACAAATAAAATTAAGATAGAAATAATCATACCGTAGATCGCAATACCCTCAGCCATACCTACGAAGATTAATGTTTTACCTAAGATAGATGGATCTTCTGATACAGCACCGATTGCTGATGAACCTACTGATCCTACTGCCATACCTGTACCAATTGTTGCAAGACCTGTACTAAGTGCTGCTGCTAAGTATTTGAAACCTTCACCAAGAGAAATCGTTGTAGTGACCGCTGCACCTGCTGCCTCAGAAGCGAATACTGGGCTTCCCATTGCCATAAATACAAACATTCCTACTACTGCCAAACTAAATGCTGAAATTGAAGTATAAAAAGCTTTTTTGAAATGACCTGTTTTTTGTACCTTAAGCATACGTACACCGTACAATACTGTACCCACTGCAATAATTGCTGCTAAAATAACGATAGATTTCATAATAACATCCCTTTCGATTTTAAAAATTTAAGTTTTGAATGTGAATTTTTGCTTTAGTCATCTAGGCGAACTGGTTTGTATTCAATCCCATCACCTTTAAAGTACTTACTAAACATCTCATAATACTGCAATCTGAGTCCTTGGATAAATACAACCAATCCTTCTAGTGTGAGGATCAGTAAGTTTCCAAGTAATAAGATAATCAGTTTGAGAAGAATATTGTCTGTCATTTGTGACATGACTAAGAACGCCATAAATAATCCCGCATGGTTAAGTGCAAATGCCCCCACCCTAATGAACGAAATGGCATTGCTCAACGCTGAAAGAATCGTCTCAATCCCCTCAAAGCTACTTTCTACAAAATAAGAACTGGTATCGCCATGGATAAATGCTTTCTTGTGAATAATCAAATTTGCAAGCGGTTCTTTAAAGACCATAATAAGTAACATCACAACCATTACAATGATAGGTACCCATACTGGCACAGGAATAATACCTGTCAGACATACAATGGTAAAGATTAGCCCCATGAAGAAGATATAACCTACAATCCCGTTCTTTCCAAAGATTCCTTCTTCTATATCGCCTCTTCTAAGGGCATTGACAATCCCAATTACAAAAGATACTGTCAGTACCACTACCCCAAAGATCACCCCCAGAAGTAAGATACGTGGAATATTCTCCGTAGAGAGTGGACTCCCTATAAGGCTAGGCAGCCATGGCAATTCATGCTTTTCAAGGCCAAAGAAACTACCATAAATACATCCAAAGATCATTGAGAATGAACCTAAGCGTGTCAGCACGCCTCCGACAATCTCATTTTTCTTATAGAAGAGTACCCCTGCCATGAAATAGATAAATCCTTGGCCGATATCACCAAACATAATCCCAAACATCAGACAGAACGTAATAGCCAAGAATGGTGTTGGGTCAATCTCTCTATACGAAGGCAATCCATAAAGCTTAACAACCGTTTCAAAAGGCTTGAAGAGCCAGTTATTCTTAAGCTTTGTAGGTGGCATAATTTGTTTATCAATGGCATGATCATCTTTTGTAATCACTACAAATTTCTCTGTGACATTACCTATACGTTCCTCTACCTTTTCTCTGTCTCTCGCTGAAATCCATGCACTGAGTACAAAAAGGTTGTTGCCATGGATGAGTTCTTTTTTCATCTCAATAATATGTTGTTCGAGTCTGACTCTCGTATAGATGCGATTAATCAAATGTTCTTTTTCTTCTTTATTCTTTTGCGTGGCTTTTTCAAGCACACTAATCTCATTTTGGATAACTTCAATCTTATCATTGAGTTCTTTGAGAATATTAGAGCCATCCCCTAATACACCTTCTGGCAGATTAAGTTCTACCCAGTTAAGTGATTTAAGCAGTCTTGTTGTCTCCTCTTCAAACTGTGTTGGATAAATAATGAGATAAATATCTTCTTTTGCCTCATCTTTATTCCCGATCTTTAGAACTACAGCTGAGATGTTCTCATAGTTCTTACGAATCTGCGTGGTATTCTCACGAGCAAGCATTCCAATACGGTAACCAAAGTACTTCAGATTATCCAGTTGGTTAAAGTTGAGGTCCTGTTCTCTAAAACAAAGCACATTTTCCTTGAATTTCTCTAATTCCTTGATGCGATCTCTTCTAATTGTAATCAGGTCCAGACTACTTCCTATACTTTCTATCAGTACATCGAGGTCCCGCTCAGCTTGTTCTATACCATAGTGCTTCACATCTATTTTCTTACTTGCTCTAAGCCTTACATCAATCCCTTCTGCAACAACCTTAAGCTTCGTTTCCATATCTGTATATTTTGCTTCTAGAATCGAATCGTCCTGTTGCATCGGCAGGTCATACTGCGGCACCATACACTCATATTCGTGCACCATATAACTATGGTCACTAATATCTTGATTTTCCATATCAAGATGTATGGTTTCACACAATACTAATTGTTCTAGTATCTGATGCTCATGCTCTAGTGACCCAACTAGATTGAGCAATACCATCTTCTCAACAGCCATCTACTGCCCTCCGCTCTCATTATATTGTGTATACTAAATACTTTTTGATCTCTTCCTTTGGTAAGCCATATCGTATGCCTTCTGTTACAGCTATGAGATCTTTAATTTCCATCCCCAGGCTATACATATAGGCTATTGGCAAGCCAATATCCTCACTACCTTTTTCTTTCTTAATCAATTTATACAGGCATTTCTCTGCTTTTGTCTCCAAAAAAACATCCTCCTCTACATCAAACAATTCTTCTCCTAAAAATTGTTTTGCAAGCCGTTTAAAATCCTGCATAGAAGTTGTATACGCAAGCTTTTTGAGACGATTGTAATTGAGTCTATGTCCACCTACCAAGCTGTAGATGAGAATTTCCTCCCTAGAAATGTTGTAATATTTGATTGCACGATAAATCCACTGAATGTTAAGGTAATCTATCTTAAATCCTATGATACGTTTAGCAACTAAATAGTCTTTTTTCCTAAGCTTCTTGGCACGCTCCATGAGCAGCTTAAAATAAAGCAGATTGAGCTTCATCTCCATATGAAACTCCCGCGTCAATGCATCTTCTTGGGTCATTGTTTTAAGTGACTCATAGTAAGGTGTCCCCTTAAGTGCCTCAATGAACTGTGGCATCCCCTGACAATCGATGAGTTTGTTATAATTGATTACCGTATGTTTTTCTGAATGTATAAAGTGCTTTGCAAGCTCTGATCGATCCTCATCTCTGGCTACTGCTCTTAGGATAATCAATAAGTCTGCAATCTCATACTTCATCAGTAGCGTCTTAAAGAATTCTTTATAACTCCCTGAGAAGTAATACAGCATCTTCTCAATCTCGATCACGCAGTAGTGATTGAGATTGACCTCTAACTCTGTACGATGCATATCTTTAGACTCACTACTATCAATCACTTCATTATAGCCGTATTTTTTGACAAGAAACTCAATCACTTGAGGTACCGTCTTAAAATCCAACATTTTTTCCCATTCTGGCCCAGTTAAAAAAGCGCGGTGCCTAGAATGAAGTTTAGTATTTACTGCCTTATAACTTGCAAATGGATTCATGCGCTCACTCCAATACAAAAAGTGTTTCAAAAATTTCCGCAAGTAACGTCGCTTCAATCTGTAAATACTTATTTTCTATTTGAAGCGCTACCTGCTTAGACTTTTCCTCTTCAACACGAGAAGATTCCTTACCGACTTCAACCATTTTTTGATACAGGAGATCTGCTTGCCTTTGGGCCTCTCCAATCTTTTCTGATTCATAGGCTTTCATTTGGGCCTCATACTGCTTACGCTTTTCTTCAAGTTTCTCAACATTCTTTGTCTTGTTCTCGTAAGCTTTGGAATCAATCTGCATGATTTGCTCTATTACTTCTTGCATAATGCCATCTCCTATAGGTTTTTATGAATTGGTGTTCATTTACTATCTGTACTCTATTTTAACACTTTATTATAAAAAATAAAGTATAATTTAAAGGAATGGTACTTTTCATTCTTTAGATGAATATTCACTTATTTATACATGATTTTTTAGGCAATTTTACCCAAAATGATGTTTCATCTCTTTTTTTCTCTCAAAAAATCGCATTAAAAAAAGACCAATAGATCATTGGTCTTTTGACGTGATTTTTTGAAGTTTCTCTTGCATTATTCCAGTATACTTATTTGCACAGTAGAAGCCTATACGGTCATAACCATTTTGCTCTTCTTCAAATACAACTTGGTAACGTGTGTATGCACCATGCTTTTTTGTCTTTACTTGTTTGATCACCTGGTTATTTAAGAGGTAATCTCCGATCTCAAAGCCTTCTGGTGTTCCCCACATTGGTAATCTCCCACTCATTAGTGCCAGGCCGACTACAAGTACGGTTACAATGATACTTGAAAAATTAAGGCCATTGCCACCAATCAAACAAAGTACATTGATGATAAGCGCACCTATAACACATACCATAGCTACAGTTGTAAAGAAATCTTCTTTTAATACCATATGTTTACTAAAGTGCTCACCTGCTGTTTGCTTCACTTCTTTTTCAAGTTTTGCGTAAAGTACCTTATTGATCACCAAGACACCATACAATACTGCAATCAGTAGATAGACCCAATTCATCTCCATCTGCTTTTCCTCCTTCTTAGATACCTAGATACAAAAATAACTGCTCTATGAGCAGTTATTTAAGACAACATTGTTTGTATTTTTTCCCACTACCACATGGACATGGATCGTTACGCCCAACTTTTTTCTCTTTTACTACTGTTTTAGATTTGTTATAATCTCTTTGAATTTGCTTACGTTCGAATTCTGATAAAAGAGCATCCCATTGTGGTAAGTTGAATAGCCAGTCAGCTTTCGCATCTAACATATTCATGTATAATTTTGTGATATCGAATTCTAATCTTACAACTGAATCCGCTGTTAATGTATCAAGGTCGTAAGTTCCATTTACTAAGCTTTCGTTGATTCCATCTACGAAACCTAAGAACTCAACATCTGTCATATTGAAACGTGCACCTAACTCTGCAATTGTACCTTCTACTACATCTGAAGGATTCGCAAGTAATTGTGCGTAAATGTCTCTCTCTTTTGTAAGGTAATTTTCAACAACTTGTTTATACTCTTCTGTTGAACGATCTTTGGCTTCTTCACCATAGTTATCCCATTGTTCATATAATGTCATGACCAATTCTCCTTTTCTCTACTTAACGTATGTTCCTAAAATTTCTCCATAGTATAATACATGATAGTCTCCATCTTTGTAAAAAGCTGTATCGATCAGATCATCTAACATCCCTTTACTAAGTGGCGTCTTTCCAATAATCTTGCATTCATAATGCAAATCACACTCACCTACTAATGGAGCATCTACTTTGTGAGCTTTGAGCTTTGTGATGTCTGCTGCCTGCCACTTATCATGGTCACGGCCAGAAACAGTTCCGCAAATTTTAAGCGCTTCTTTAAGGTCAACATGCAGTGGTACGCTTATTGCAAAAGCATCTGCTTTTTCTAAAAGATCATAGCTATACCTTGAATATCTCACCATTGCAACAAATACAGGCTTGCGCCACATGTAGGAGATTGCTCCCCAACCGATTGTCATAGTGTTATCCACTCCGCCACTAGATACATTCAAAAATGCACCTTTTGAAATTGCCTCAATGGCTTCATTTGCATATTCATTATACATTACTTCTCTCATTTTGACCACTCCCTATTTTCTGGGGATAATAACATCACTTATTAGCATAGCATACTTCCAGCTTGTTTTACAAGTGTATTTCTCAGATGAGGAAGTCACATATTACACGTTTCATCTCATTCACTTCACACACCTTAGTATGTCTAATTGGTCTTGACTCTAAACCATGAACTGCACTTGGCATCTTTTGCTTTAATAATTTTTCAAGTACATGCATCAGTGCAAAATCATCTCCCTCACACACGTCATTCGCTCCCATGGCGTGCATCACACTTCCTGTAAATTTGTAAGGGCTTGCTGTAGCTGCAATCACACTTTGACACTGATCTCCCGTTTCTTCCTGATATTGCTTATAGACTGCATAAGCTACAGCTGTATGTGGATCCATAAGGTAGCCCTCTGATTCATAAACTTCTCGTATACATGTGGCAGTGGTCACATCATCTGCATACCCACCATAGAATGACTCTAACTCCTGCTTTAATACATCACTCACCGTATATGTTCCCTCTGTTTTGAGCGCTGCCATCAACCCAGCTACTACCTCTGTATCTTCACCACTTACATGGTACAATAGGCGCTCTAAGTTACTTGAGATCAAAATATCCATAGAAGGTGATGTCGTCACATGGAAGTTTCTATTACGATCATATGTCCCTGTGCGTAAGAAGTCATAGAGCACTTTATTCTCATTTGAAGCGCAGATGAACTTCGCAATAGGCACACCAAGTATCTTGGCATAGTAAGCCGCTAGGATATTTCCAAAGTTACCCGTCGGTACCACCACGTTCATCGGACTTCCCATCTCTACTTTTCCTTTGGCAACAAGTTCTTTGTAGGCATGGAAATAATACACCACTTGTGGGATAAGCCTTCCTATATTAATTGAATTGGCAGATGAGAACATATAACCCTTCTCGTGAAGTATTTGCTCTAGCTCACGATCACCAAAGAGTGTCTTAACACCCGTCTGTGCATCATCAAAATTCCCATTAATACCAACGACCAATGTATTGTCTCCTAGTTGCGTCGTCATCTGACGCTTTTGCACATCACTGACACCATCTTCCGGGAAGAAGACAATGATCTTGGTTCCCTCTACATCTGCAAACCCCTCTAGGGCAGCCTTTCCTGTATCTCCTGAAGTTGCTGTCAAGATCACGATGTCTTGCGCCTCCTTAGCAGCCTTTTTACTTGTAAGCATCAAGTACGGTAGGATCGATAGCGCCATGTCCTTGAACGCTAGTGTTGGTCCATGGAAAAGCTCTAAGTAATTGACCTTTGTTGTACTCACCACCGGCGCAATCTCTGGTGTACTAAACTTTTCATCATAAGCTGATGCAATACAGCTTCTGAGTTCCTCTTGTGTAAAGTCTTCAAAGAATAGACGCATCACGCGATAAGCCAGTTCATGATAAGACCATGTCATCATCTCACTTAGTGTAAAGTCTATAATAGGAAGTTTCTCTGGGACAAAAAGTCCTCCTTCTTCTGAAATGCCTTGTAAAATCGCTTGTTTTGCTGTAAGTCCTTGTAAATGCTTTCTTGTGCTTGTGTATGTCCGCATCATAATCTCCCCTTTTGAAAAAACTTTATATTTATCCTTCATTATATCATATATTCAGAACTTTAAATTCCAAAATATAGTTATCATCTCCTCCAATTTTTGAATGATTTATACAATAATAAGGACATTTTATAAAATCCTATTTTTTTCGACTTAGTTGTAACATAAATTCCAAAAGTTTCATACTTTATATTAGAGAATTCAATACGAGAGTCTTTCTCGTATCTCTATATAAGCACTATTCAGTAGGAGGTATTGTTTATGTCTTGTTGTTATAAGAAAAGTTTAGAAGACCTTATCAATAGTAAAGTTGTCATCCATTCTGGTCGCTGCTGCTATAACGTAATCATCTGCGAAATTTGCGCTTGCTATATCAAAGCTATCGAAATGGGTACTGGCAATGTAAGAAACTTCAATATGGATCGCGTTGATTTTATTGAAGATTATATCGCTTAATCCCTTGTAACACCTATTATCATTGTTGAAACAAGTAATAAGGAGGCCCTAATATGAGTTGTGGTTTTAATAATTACTATTGTCGTCCAGAAGCAAGACCATGTGGTTGCCAAAAACCATGCGGTTGTCAAAAACCCGTAAATTACTGTGATTGCAGTCAATGCGATGAAGACTATACAGTTTGTAGTTGTGCTAGCGGATGCGTATGCTCTTTAGCAGAAGATCTTTGCCAATATGTCAACCAAAAAGTTATCATTTCTATCGCAGGATGCAAAATCCCAGTTATCGTTTGTGAAGTAACAGAATGTATTCTCAAGGGCATCGGCTATACAGGATGTGGTAAAGTGTACTACTTTAACCTTAATCGTATTGATAGCATCGACGCTGTTCTTCCAAGATACTAATTCTCACACAATGAAAAAAAGCCTCAGAGCAAATGCTCTGGGGCTTTTCAAGTATACATTAAAGTGCTGCAAGTGCAACTGTATTGAGTAAACTCCATGGTTTATTAAAGTGTGGTTGGAAGAAGAAGTCTGTCATTGCTAACTCTTCTACAGTCATTTTATTTTGAATCACAACAGAAAGTGTATTCATATGTTGTGTAAGATCATACTTAGAAATGATTTGTCCACCTAATACAACGCGTGTGTCTTGGTCAAAGACAAGCTTTACCATAGCCTCTTCAACTGTTGGCATGAATTCAGGGCGGTAGTTATCCTTGATTGTTACACTTGTTACATTGAAGTTTGTTGTTGCTTTTGCAACTTCTTCAGTAAGACCTGTTGAAGCAATATTGTAATCATAGATTTTGATTCCTGATGTTGCTTGTGTTCCCATGTATCTAAGTTTTGGTTCTATTAAGTTGCATGCAACTAATACACCCATACGTACTGCATTTGTTGCAAGCGGAATGTAGCGGCTATCATCTGCTGGGTTAAATCTTACAACGCAAGAATCCCCTGCTGCAAAAATATCTGCATCACTTGTTCTCATGTATTCATCTACAATGATTGCTCCATTTGGAAGCATCTCAACTTTACCTTTAAGAAGCTCTGTATTTGGTCTAAATCCAATACAAAGGATTACAAGATCACCATCATGGCTACCTTGATCTGTTACTACTTTTGAAACTTTGCCATCTACACCTTCAAATCTTACAACTTTTTCACCTGTTGCAACATTTACACCTTTATCTCTGAAAGCTTGCTCTGCTAAATCAGTAAATGTGCCATCAAGATAACGGCTCATGATGCGTTCTTCTGCATCAATAAGTGTTGTATTTTTGCCAAGGATTTCAAAAGCTTCAGCAAGCTCTACACCGATATAACCTGCACCAATAATAACTACATTTTTAGCAGTTTTACCTTTTTGGATAATCTCTTGTGCATGGTTGTAGTTTTTACATAGTACGATATTTTCAAGTTCCCCACCTTCAAAAGCTGGAACGATTGGCCATGATCCTGTTGTCATCACAAGTTTATCATAGTTGTCTTCTTTTACGTCACCTGATACCAAGTCTTTAACAACTACTTTTTTGTTTTCTGTATCAATTTCTAATACATCATGTTGCATATGGGTTACAGCACCAATAGCTGCTAAACCTTCTGGTGAGTTGTAGAATAACCCTTGAGGGTCCTTTACAACATCGGCTACATGAAGTGCAATCCCACAAGATAAGAATGAAATATTATCATTGCGTTCATAGACAGTTACCTCTGCCTCTGGGTGATATTTTTTGATATTAACAATGGCTGCTGTGCCTGCGTGTGTACAACCTACTACGATTACTTTCATCATAAGATCCTCCTCTTATTTCCGCGTGTTTTCTCTATGTGATTATTTTAACACGTAGACTTTTATTTGTAAATAATAATTACTATCCTATATTGAATATTTTTTAAAGATAATTTATGTCCACTAAAAAGTGGTAGGCTTAATTCCACTACGCCTACCACTTCCTATTTATATTTACTCGTGTTTCATTTGATGCTTGAGTTCTTTTTCAAAAGCTTTTTCTTCATGGCGTTCTTCCCGCTCAGCCTTATGCTCTTCATGAATAATATGGTGTCCCTCACGTACTTTTTCATGCTCTTCTTTCTTCATCTGATGCTTCAATTCTTTTTCCAACTTATGTTCTTCATGTTTTTCATGTCTTTCTTCTTTGTGTTGCTCGTGACGCGCTTCCATTCCTTGTAGATCTTTTTTAATTTCGTCAACAATTTTGCTCATTTTAAACACCTCCATGGCTCGTCATTCAACTTCATCCTACTTAAATAGTATCCATCAATCCTGACTGTGTTATGCGTGCAAACATTTCCTATTTACTTTTGCTTTTCTGCACACAAAAAAGCTATGATTGTGTATAAAATCATAGCTTTTAAATATTTATTTGACGTCAATCACCGCTTTTGCCATTTCAACCCATTCATCAACCGTTAACCCTAGATCATTCCCCATAAGTGAATAGTGGATGCCGCTCTCTTCCCAACTAATAGATTGCACCTGTTCAAGGCTCACTTCATGACTACCATAGCTCACCTCAAGCTTTCCTGCTTCTAGTGCCAGACGATCTTGTGCCGTCAGCTCATAGCCTTCTGGCACAAACTTATAAGTTTGCTCATAGAGATAGAACTCACATCCTTTATATGTGGACTCTAATCGCGTCGTACCCTCTTGCCCATCTATGAACTCAGGTAATTTTTCTGCATTCAAATCCACTATCTGTTTGGTCTGTGGCTTCTTATAACTCATAACTATCCCAGTACTCTCACCGATTACTTGGCCTTTGTCATCCAACACTTCCCCGGTCTTCTTTCCTCCCATCTGGAAGGTATACCCACCAGGAAGTGCCCCTACATACTTTGGTGCAAACCCAATATCCTCTTTGAGCTGCGTTGCAGTAGGCACCTGTGTATAGCGCTTATCAGATGCACCTACCCAGCTTTTTGCCAATGAACTCGCAACCACAGTCATGGACAATAACGCCATACAACATCCCCCTACAATAACCACTTTTTTCTTGTTCAAAAACGAAAATTTATTTTGTTTCATTTTACTTTGCTCCTTTTCATAGATTCTTTCTCTCACACTTCCAAAAGTCACCGTATCTACTACGGCTGCCATCGCTTTTTCATGATCTCTCATATCCCATAGACCTCCTCTAATCGCCCTTTCAACTTTTGCTCTTCTAAGTAGACCTTCAACTGACCCCTGGCTGTATGCAGCCTTGATTTAACCGTCCCTTCAAAGCATCCCATCACACTAGCGATCTCCTTGATAGTGAGTTCATTGTAATAATAATGGATGACTGTAGCTTGTAATTTGTAATCAAGGCGAAGCACCTGACTATAGATTAATTCTTTCTCACAGAACGCCTCAATACATTGATCCTGTCTACCTTCCTTTAGCCCCTCCGTTTCAATTAGCTCCCCGATCTCTTCTGTAGGCATTAGATTTTTATGTTTTTTCATCATACGCCATGTGAGACGCGTAAGCATTTTGAAAAACCACGGTCTAAAGTAGTCAGGCTGTTTTAAACGCTTGATGGATAAATAGCAGGTGGCAAACGCTTCTTGCACAATATCCTCTGTTATATAGGGGTCCCCAGTCATCAAGTATACTGTTCGAATCGCTTGAGTCTTATAACGCTCAAAAAGCTGCTCGAAGGCACCCATATCCCCTTGCTGTACCTTTTGAATGATTTCGATCTCTTCCACCCTTCTTCCTCCATTTTCTTTCATGTTTTTTAGATGCATCTATTTATAAAGAGCCGTACAATCTCTAATGGGTTCATTTTTTTAAGATTTTGTTGCAAAAAAAGAGCAGGTCTACTGACCTACTCTCTGGGATTTATTTTTCATAAACTTCTCTTTTAAGAATTCCGATATATGGCAAGTTGCGGTAATGCTCTGCATAGTCGATACCATATCCTACAATAAACTCATCAGGTACTTCATAACCGATGTAGTTCACTTCTACAGGCTCTTTACGTCTGCTTGGTTTATCTAAAAGTGTACAGATCTTCACACTCTTTGGCTTACGTGTTTCGAGAAGTTGTTTAAGGTATTTTAATGTTAATCCGCTATCGATAATATCTTCTACAATAAGTACATGCTGATCTTCAATCGCATACTCTACATCTTTGATGATCTTAACGACTCCTGTAGACTCACTTGAGTTTCCGTAGCTTGATACCATCATAAAATCAAGCTTCATTGGCATTGTAATTTTTCTCACAAGGTCTGCCATAAAAATATTTGAACCTTTTAAGATCCCCAATACTAATAAATTCTCGCCTTTATAATCAGCTGTAATCTCTGCCCCTAGTTCTTCAATACGTTTTGCAAGCTGCTCCTCATTAAATAGCACTTGTTGTATGTCTTGATTCATTCCACTGCACCTCAATATTTTGTCTTTTCTCAGTACATTATATCAAAGTTCAAGTAAAAACTCAAACGAATTTTATTTTATACCTAAAATCGTTCAGGTAATCCATAACGTGTAATGATTGCTTCTGCAACTTCAATACCATCTACAGCCGCCGAAGTGATGCCACCTGCATAGCCTGCACCTTCACCTGCAGGGTATAATCCCCTTATAGTACTTTCGTAGCCACCATCTCTTGGTGTACGTACTGGTGATGAGCTTCTTGTCTCAAATCCAGTAAATAGTGCTTCCTTATGATCAAAGGCTTTGATCTTTCTACCAAATGCTACCATAGCTTCTGCTACAGCATCTCCCATGAATGTTGGGAGCGCCTCTCGTAGGTTGGCAAATACCACGCCCGGCGTG
Source organism: Cellulosilyticaceae bacterium (assembly GCA_051650265.1). Taxonomy (GTDB): domain Bacteria; phylum Bacillota; class Clostridia; order Lachnospirales; family Cellulosilyticaceae; genus JBOFEH01. The sequence goes on along the minus strand of JBOFIR010000012.1, from coordinate 20,651 downwards.
TACGTTGGCTTGACACAGCCCAGAGCTGTTGTTGTTTTACCCTCTAGGAAGTCGCCTACAGTTTGTACCGGCGCCTTGTATGTGCCACCACCTAAGTTGAAGGCTAATTTCTCAAACTCACGCTGGAGCATCATACCTGCAAGTGGATGTTCACTACCAAAGTCTTGTGGTCCAATATTGACAAGCACCGCACTATTGGCATTTGCCCCATCACGCCCATGTTCACTCATACCATTGGTTACGATCATCCCTTCTTCTGATGCCGAAGCAATCACATAACCACCTGGGCACATACAGAAGCTATAGACCGCACGGCCATTCTCTGCATGATGTACCAATTTGTACTCTGCAGCACCTAGTTTTGGATTGCCTGCAGAGACGCCATATTGACTCTTGTCAATCCACTCTTGAAGGTGCTCCACACGCATCCCCATAGAAAATGGCTTCTGTTCCATTGGGATGCCTCTTTCATGAAGCATCTCAAAAGTATCACGGGCACTATGTCCGATTGCTAGCACACACACCTGAGATTCTAGCCACTCGGAGTGGTTTATCTGCACTGCACTCACTTGACCTTCTGTGATACGAAGATCTGTAAGCTGGCTCTCAAAGCGAATCTCCCCGCCCAATCTTTCAATTTCTACACGCATATTCTTAACGACATCTCTTAGTATATCTGTCCCAACATGTGGCTTATTCTTGTAGAGAATGGGTTCTGGTGCACCTGCTGCAACCAGTTCTTGTAATACTTTGTGACAACGCTTATTTTTGATTTGTGTGGTAAGTTTCCCATCTGAAAATGTACCTGCACCACCTTCACCAAACTGTACATTAGATTTTGGATCAAACTTGCCTTCGTTCCAAAAACGCTCTACGTCCTCTACACGTGCCTCTACACTTTTCCCGCGCTCTAATACAATCGGTTCATAACCTTGCTGTGCCAGGATCAATGCTGCAAACAAACCGCAAGGCCCGGTACCAACCACAACTGGGCGATGCTCTAGGCACTCCGTCCCCGGAACTGGATACACATAGTCCATACTTGGTGATGCCATAGCTGGGTTTTTCTTAAGTAACTCTTGCTCTTTCGATGTGACCACATCTAATGTATAAACAAGTACAATGTTATCTTTCTTTCTTGCATCTACTGCTTGCTTGAAGATTGTATAACTATCAATATCTGAAGGTTTAATACGTAGCTTCTTGGCAATCTTACCAAGTAGCGCTTGCTCATCCTCTTGTAATGTTAATTTGATATCTTGAACTCTAATCACGCTATTTCTCCTTTTCTACTTTGCTGCCTCTTCTCCTGCAATATACCCTGTAGACCATGCCCACTGTAAGTTATACCCACCACAGTCGCCATCTACGTCTAGCACCTCACCTGTAATATAGACACCTTTCGCTCTCTTTGATGCCATAGTCTCTAGATCGATCTCGTCTAGCCTGATCCCACCTGCTGTAGCCTGAGCAAACTTGAAGCCTCTCGTACCACTTACAGGGATTTCAAAGCACTTGATGGCTCTTACAAGACGCTCAATCATTTCATAATCTAGGTTTTCACATGGTGTTACTGGTGAGCCTACATCCGCCATCTTGATGATCGGGATGATCGCGCGCTTATGAATCCATCCTACAAAAAGTTCTTCAATCGTACGGGTTGGATTCTTACCGATACGATCATAACATAGTCCTACCATATCCGCCTCACTGATCTTAGGGAAGAAGTCCAATGTCACCTTGCAAGTCACACCAGCATCTGCACACTCTGATGCAATCCTACTGATCTGGAAGATTGGTGGTCCTGACAGACCATCTTCTGTAAAGAGTACCTCTCCCTCTTCCTCACGCCTCAGTGTCTCTTCTTCAAAGATACGAATCACACAATCCATACGTGTGCCTTGCATCATCTTGCAGTAAGGTGATGGTGAAACCACATGTACAAGAGTTGGCCATACTGCTGTACTATGATGCCCCAGCTTCTCAAGAAGCTTGTACCCTGTCTGGTCACAGCCAAGCTGAGGCGCCGCCATACCTCCAGTAGCTATAATCACACGGTCTGCTTGCCACTTTCGGCCACTCTCCGCACATACCCACCACTTCTCGCCTTCAGGTTTGAGTCGTGTCACTTTTTCTTCAAGAACTACTTCGATCCCTAGCTTCTCCACTTCCATACGAAGAAGATCTACAATACTTGCTGCCTGTTCTGACAACGGATACACCTTGTTATTTTCCACAAGAGGCATCATTCCTAATTCTTCGAAAAAGTGCATCACACATGTTTCATCTACACGCGCGATTGGCCCATAGCAATCTGGCGCAGTACTCGTATGAAAACGCTCTGGCCTCATATCAATACTCGTGAGATTACATCTTCCATTTCCTGTTACAAGAATCTTTTTTCCAATACGGTTTTGTCTTTCGATGATGCAGACATCTTGTCCTGCTCTTGCTGCTACAATAGCTGCTATCAATCCAGAGGCTCCGCCTCCAACTACGATGATTCGCTTCATATCTTCCCATCCTCTTTCACGCAAAAAGCTGACCTTCGGCCAGCTTATTCGCTATAATCTTGTAAAATCTGTTCAATCTCATAAGGGTTGCGCTCTAGTGCCGCCTTCTGAGTACTACTTATTTCAATCGCTTCGTCTAGCAACAGTACATGCGTTGTCTGTGAGAAATCTTTGATAGATAGCCCAAGTGAATGAAAGACCTGTGTCTCTCCTGTAATCGTCTTGATCCCGATCATCTCGCCTTGGAGTGCCAATCGGTAGTGGCTTGCCATCTGAGGTGCTACCATCACCTTCTCTAGTACCACTTCATCTTGATTGAACACTGTAATTTTATAATCTGCAAAGCATGCTTCTACTTGTTCTTGTGTAAACCCTAGCAAACTATCTGGGATCAGCTTTTGTTCTGAAAGCCTCTCACCATTAGGATCTACAAGTTTCAAGAAAACATGTGTCTGTGGTCCTACACGCACCATTTCTGATGCAGTCGCCTCTACAGGTTGCACGTCACTTTCAACTTCTGGTTGTTCCTGAGCCACTACAGGAACTGTAGCCTCTGGCTGTACAATTGGATGCTCAATCCCATTTTTATAGAAAACTGTATAAACAATCGTAAAGACTATGGCAAACACAATCACTGCTGAAAGTAATACGGTCAGGAACTGTTTTTTGTTAAACATACTCTTCCTCCCTTGTATAAAAAATAGCTTTTGTATGAATTATCTCTATTTCACTATTTTTTTATACAAGTAGAAAGGAATTTTGTCATTTAAATCTAATGTCTATTGTAATTTATTGAGTAGGCGCTTACCTCCTGGGAAATAAGCAATTGCACTCTTTGTAATTGTCCCTGTTGCAAGGCCTACCAAACCATAGACACCTACCGCAATTGGGATAATTAAAAGAAGTGCCAAATTCTGACTACCAAATAACATACTGAGCAACTTGTATCCTGCATAACTCACACCACCCATGACTGCACTACAGATTACAGGTTTCACAAGCAGAATGCGCCAGTTGAATTTTATATGAATAGTTTGTTTGAGATACCTGATATTGAGCCAAGCAAAAATGATATAACAGATTGTGGTACTGATCACAACCCCATAGATATGCAGACTCGGTATCTTGAGTAAGAAAATATTTAAAATAACTTTGATGCCACATGCAATAGCCGCATTGATGGTTGGAATATGCTGTTTGCCCATTCCTTGAAGCGCACCTGTTGTCAACTGGGCAATAGTAATAAAGATAATAACTGCCGAACCTAATACAAGAAGCTCTCCACCATCTGAAACATCGCGGTACAGAAGCTTTACAATAGGTATACCAAAAACAGTTAGTCCTACTGCTGCTGGTGCACCAATAAGCATTCCTACGCGGAGGATCATCTTGATTTTACGTCTTGCATCTTTGACTTCACCACGCGCCATAGCTGCTGCAATAGCTGGTGTTGCTGCCATAGACATAGTAAGAATCAATGCCACAGGTACATTAATGAGTTTTAAATACTTTCCAGTAAATTGTCCAACAATTGCATTTGTTAATGATTCTGTTTTTAATAGGTGAATCTCTGTCAATCCTGCTAAATGTATAGGATCTTGATTTTTAAGAATTGCAACAACATCTGGCTGCCACATATGCATTTTTACAGTATCTAGAGACCCCTGTATCATTGTATATCCCATCTCACTCGTATAGTACGGATCAAGATTTGTGACAGTCAATATATCTAACATATCTTTTTGTTGCAGTTTATTCAAACTATCTGGCAACCAGTAATACAACATTGTTGTATCGATAGTTGTCATGATCGAAAAGATACATGTACTTACTACAATTGGGATAACTGTAACCAATATAATTTTGAGAATTTGTCTGCTACTTTGATATTCATACTCAGCACTCCTGCGTATCTTCCTCTTAATACCAGGTTGCATTCTGTAATAGACAAAAAATAATACCAAGAATCCTGCTACCGCCCCGATTCCAGTTCCTAATGTACTTCCTGTAGCAGCTGCTTGAATACCATTTTTGATCAACATATTGGCAAGGATAATACTAAATGCCGCATTGAAGATCTGCTCTATCACCTGCGAGATTGCGGTTGGCGTCATGGTATTCATCCCTTGGAAGTATCCTCTAATAACCGCCATCAAACTCACCACTACAACAGTAGGTGCTAAAGCCTTAAGCGGCATCGTCCTAAGCGTTGAATCCGTCATAAGTAACGAAATCTGCTCCGCGCCAAACCATAGTACAAGACTGAGTACGACACCCAAAATCCCTGTATACGCCATGGCAATCTTGAACACACGATTCGCATCTTTATAAGCCCCCACCGCTACACGTTCTGAGACCAATTTGGAAATTGCACTTGGTACCCCTACGGCAGAAATGGTGATTAAAATAATGTATACATTGAAGGCATCACCATAGATGGCATTTCCTTCATCCCCCAACGTCTGTGTCAAAGGAATTGTATAAAGCATCCCGATGATCTTGCTTAGGACTGATGCAATGGCGAGAATCATCGCGCCTTTCATTACACTTTGTTTTGTTACTTTTCTTTTCATATATTCCCTCGATTTTAGCCTTTAGTTAGGATTATACCCAACCTTTTATATCGTAAATCATTCTATCATAATTTTGACAAATACGCCAAAAAAAAAATATATAGTGCACTCATTGGGCACTATATATTTAGAGTGATTCATGTGGTGGTAAATCTTCTAATAGCCTCATCTTAGGCTTACGTTTTGCAAAGAGTTTGTATCTAGCGACGATCTCTGGATACTGCCTTGTGAAGATCACAAATCTCTCTATCGCTTCAAGGGTTTCTTTAGATAAATATTGTTGCATCGCTTCCCTTTCTGCATCTTTATTTTCTGTGATCTGTAAAATATTTAAGAACTCCTCAATCACATTATTTCTGGCCGCTAAATATTTGGCTGTAGCCATCCCCTTTTCAGTAATCGTTAAGGCTTGATAGGGCGTATACACCATATATTTTTGATAGTGGAGCCTTTGAAGCGCTGTTATGGTTTTGTTAAGCGGGATATTCAGTTCATGTGATAGATCACTTGGTTTTAGTTCCTTGCCTTCATTGACCATATTATACGCGGCAAGTAAATAAGCTTCCAACGTTGAAGAGAGCATAACCCTTCCTCCTTAACACTTTAACTACAACTAATATATGCAGCTACAACTTGACCACATGCTAATTAAAATACTTTTAAATTGACAGGTATTTGTTCCCATATTACAATGGATAAGAACATGTGAATCAAAAGGAGGTGAACTCATGTCTGAGATTGTACTTATTAGCGATACCTCTTGCGATTTGCATCCGAATACAGTAGCAAAGTATAACGTTGAACTGATTCCATTCTATGTATCATTCAACCAAGAGGATTACTACAAAGAAATTGTGGAACTTCCAATTCAAGAGTTCTATAATCGTCTTCGCGCAGAGAAAGTTTTCCCAAAAACATCTTTGCCATCAATGGGTGATTATTTAGAACGCTTCACACCCGCTATTGAAGCAGGTAAGTCTGTTATTTGTGTATGCCTTTCTGGTCATTTTAGTGGTTCTTATAATTCTGCAGTTAATGCACGTGAACTTATTTTAGAAAATTATCCTAATGCGCAAATTGAAATTATTAATTCCCTTAATGCCACTGGGGGCCAAGGTTTACTCGTAACAGAAATTGGTCGTATGATTGCTGATGGTCTAGACTTTGGTCAGATTGTCGCGATTATTCCAAAACTCCGCGAAGCAGCACGTATCTTCTTCTTCGTAGACACTCTTGACTACTTAGAAAACGGTGGTCGCATCGGTAAAGCATCTGCATTACTTGGAACGATGCTCAACGTCAAGCCTATCCTTTATCTACAGGATGGTCTACTCTTCCCTGTAGCCAAAGTACGTGGCAAGAAAAAAGCAATCGCGAAAATCGTAGAGCTTGCAAAAGGATATGTTGGTGCGGATCCGTCAGGATTCAACTACATTGTCGGTCATGCTGATAACACAGCTGATGCAGAAAATATTCTTGAACTTGCCAAATCAGAAGTAACTGATGCGATTCCATCCGAGTGCTTCTTCATCGGTACAACAATCGGTGTAAATACTGGGCCGGATGCTTGTGGAATCTGTGTGATTCCTAAATATGAGACTTATCTCTAAAAAAGAGTGATCTACACTGTAGATCACTCTTTTTGGTGCTTATAGCTTAATTTTACCAGTTGCTTTGATATAAAAAGCATAAAAAATAGCTAGGAACCCAAATACCTCTGTCACTGTAAATGGAGGAAACACATCTAACACGGGTAGATAATAGCTCAGTCCATCTAAAGTCAGTACCACCTGCGCAAGTATTAGCACAATGTACTTACTTCGTAAGAACTCATTGCGATACTTGGCAATGCCAACAAGACACAATACAATAATGATTGCTACAAATGTACCTTGTGCAATACTCAAATATAATGGCGCCTTGCCTGTAAGCTCAAGTGTATAGCCAAAATGTTTACCTTGTACAATCTCAGTAGGTTGAGTGATGATCACATACAGATAAAAGAGTATCCATGGAATCCATAACATTAGATACTTACCATAGCTGAGTTTTTCTCTGATATAAGGACTGATATACCATACTACAGATGCAGTTGGAATAGTGAGCCCTATACTCGTAGCAAGATAAAAATATCTGAGGATCTCTAGTTGCCTGAGTGTCGGAGAGTCTCCATAAACAATCAGTGTGAAGTACCTAAGCATCGAAAAAGCAAATAAAGTGATACAGACTATCTTCAGTAATGTGTCCTGTTTCTTTGAAACGACCCAAACGTTCATCATAAGTACAATAATTGCAATAACACAGATTGTAATGAGCATGATATATCCTGTATTCATCCAGACGCCTCCCTTTTGTACATCATATGGACAATCTTTCTGTTTTAGAACGTAAGCTTCAAAAAAAGGCTCTCACTTTTTTAAGTGAGAGCCTTTTTTTGGTGCTATTACGCCTCTTTTTCTACATGATGTAAGAAGGTTACAGCTTGAAGTGCAGCTGTTGTGCCTTGACCAACAGCTTTGGCAACTTGGTAAGGTCTACCTGTACAGTCACCTGCCGCATAGATTCCTGGCATGTTTGTTTCCATAAAGTTATTCACCTTAATCGATTGGTTCTCAAGGTCTAATCCTTTGAGAAGTTGTGTTGTTGGAATATTCTCTTTGATGATAAATACCCCTGATACATCAAGCGCTGTGTTGGCGAACTCAAGTCCTGTTACCACCTGCTCTCCCAAGATTGCTTTTGGCTTTTCTTTGATGATCTCTACATTCTCATTTACTTTTGGTTCTTCTTTATATAAAGGTACATAGAATACCTTTTCGCATACTTCTGAAAGGTAATTAACATCTTCTTCTGCAAAAGGAGAATCACCTACAAGTACTACATTTTTGCCACGGTAAAGTGGTCCATCACATGTTGCACAGTAGCTTACACCTTTTCCTAAAAATTCATTTTCCCCTGGTAATGTCTTTGTCTTACCAAGTCCATTGGCAAGGATCACTGTTTTCGCTTCGATAAATTCATTTGAAACATTGAGCATATAATAATCGCCCATAGGGAAAATCTCGATTACTTTCCCCTCTACGATTTCAACACCCATCTCCTTGGCATGACCTACAAACTGATCTACCATTTCTTTGCCTGTTACACCTAGCATTCCAATATAGTTATCTACACGCTCAGCCTTGTAAATCCAGCTTGTTGTAGGGTGATTCCCAAATACCTTTACTGTTTTGTTACGAATACGTGCATTAATTGCTGCAGAAAGTCCCGCAGGTCCTGCTCCTATAATAGCAATATCTAACATTTATATTACCTCCTTCAAGTTGATTATCTCATGTAAAATCTATTTCCACTAATCATTATATCTTATTATCACGATATTGTGTGTGTTTATTGAAATATTTTTTGACAAAGTTGGCATCCTGTAGGTGTAGCTGCCAAACCACCTAGTGCCGTCTCTCTCAGTTCATGTGGCATGCTACGGCCTACCTTGTACATGGCTTCTACCACTTCATCAAATGGAATATGACTACCAATCCCTGCAAGTGCAATCTCGGCACTAATCATGGCATTGGATGCCCCCATAGCGTTACGCTTTTGGCATGGGGCTTCTACAAGCCCTGCTACAGGGTCACACACGAGCCCTAATATATTGGCGATGGCTGTCGCCGCACCGCTTAAGGCGTCTTCTGGCGAACCGCCCATCAAGCAGACTACTGCTGCTGCTGCCATGGCAGATGCCGCACCGACTTCGGCTTGGCAACCACCCTCAGCACCTGCAACAGTTGCATTACGGGTGATGATATAACCGACTGCACCTGCCGTAAAGAGGGCTTCGATCATCTGCTTATCGCTAAGGTCATATTCTTCTTGCAGTGCCAAAAACACACCCGGGATCACGCCTGATGAACCCGCAGTCGGTGCCGCTACAATAAGTCCCATAGAGGTATTGACTTCAAGTACCCCCATGGCATAACTGATTGCACGGGACATAAGTTCTCCGCACACTGACTTCCCTCTTCTTTGATAGAGCTTCTTGGATTCCCCGCCTATCAATCCACCGATTGATACCAGTTCTTCCTCCAAAGCTTTATGCACTGCATTCTTCATAATATGATACGAATGTGCCATCTGACTTTGTACTTTTTCACGTTCGTGTCCGCTCAGTGAGATTTCTCTTCGAATCATCGCCTCAGCAATTGTTATATTGTCTTGCTCACAACAAGCTAAAAGTTCTTGTGCATTTCTAAAGTTCATCGCTGCTTCCTCCATTAGACGCCCTGAATAATATTAACATCCAAAATTGATGGGTGCTCCCTCATCTCTTCTACAACCTTGTGATCCACCATTTCATCCGTCTCAATGATCGTATAGGCAAGGCTTCCTTTGCTCTCTCTATAAAGCTTCATATAAGCAATGTTAATATGATAATGACTTAGGCAAGTCGTCATATGGGCAATCACACCTGGTGTATCTTGTTGCTTGATGATAATGGTTACATATTCCCCTGTAAATTCCACTTCTATTCCTTGAATTTCATGGATACGGATATTCCCACCGCCAATAGATGCCCCGCGTACTTTGGTGATTTCACCTCTTTGATCCGTTACAATAACCTCTACTGTATTTGGGTGATAGTCTGGATTATCTTCACCAATTGTAAATGTATAAGTTATAGCTGCCTCATCTGCCTGCTCAAAAGCAGTACGGATTCCTTCATCTTCTGTACCCATACCCAGTATACCTGCTACTAACGCCTTATCTGTACCATGTCCTTTGTACGTCTGTGCAAAAGACCCATATAGTACAAACTCCACATGTTTGACAGGTGCATGTAACAGCTTCTTTACAAACAAAGCAATACGTAGCGCCCCTGCAGTATGTGAGCTTGATGGACCAATCATATTTGGCCCAATCACATCAAAAACACTGATTTCTTTCATGTTTTTTACCTCATTATGTCAATATTTTGTCCTTCCATTATAACGTAGTTCTATTTAAATTTACAATTATTATATTTCTAACTATTGTTCCCCAAAATTGAGAAATGCCTTCTTTTTTGCGTACTACGCTTGAAAATTAATGATGGGTGGCACGAACTGATGAGGCGCTCCATTTGGAATCAACAAACTCATGGCAGATGTTGTCATACCAGTTTGTGAAGCAGCTTTGACACCTTGCGCTGCTGCATACAAAAACGTCTTAACCACATCCTGATTTGTAGTCATTGCTGAACTAAGTCTCTGCATATCACATGTCCATCTGCCACGATCCCCTGCTGTAATTCCAATATGGGCCAATGCCTCCTTTAAGTTGTCCCCTACTGCCACAAGTGCCTCTTGTAGCCTGTTCACTGTCTTGTTATCTTGGTGCCCCTCCAAGAAGTCAATTGTTTCATTGTATTGATTGACGAGTGCCTCTACTGACTTTTGGACCTGTGCTTTAACTAACCATTTGTCCCCTGTTTTGATTGTATCCATACTTTTCGCCGTACCGTAAAGCTTACTCATCTGGTTAGCAAAATCACTAAGAAATCGTTGTTCTCTCTTTTGTATAAGATTTTCTTGTACAGGCTTTTTCCCCATACGTTGGCCTGTTTCTCCATTACCTCCTTTTTTCTTTTGAACTGGTAATAATACATTTTGCCCCCCCACCCTCGTAAGGGTTTTATTCTGATTCTGAAGCGTTGTATTCATAGATTGGATCATGTGCTTCACCTCCCTCTCTATTTATATACATCAAGAAGGAGGACTATCTCTTCTTTTTCAGAATTAACTATATTCTACGGTGTATATTGACAAGTTCTTCCGTATATGTTACTATAGAAAAGCATCAAACGTGCTCTCGTGGCTCAGTAGGTAGAGCGTCGCCTTGGTAAGGCGGAGGTCACGGGTTCAAGTCCCGCCGAGAGCTTATTAAAAAAGACTGTAGAAGTAATTACTTCTACAGTCTTTTTTGTGTTCTGCTATCTATTCTGTGATCTCCCATAGAATTTCTTCAATAACCCCACAAGCCTTGATATCTTCAACTTCTTCTTCAAATGCTCCTTGGTGTGCCTTTTTAATTGATATACTAAAGGTAGAAAGTGGCGCTTTCATAGACAAATTATTGGTTGATTTATATTTACGAATCTCTCCTATTGCACCTTTCATCGCCTCTCCAAATGCAAGGATCTTTTGGTCCGTCTCCTCACTTATTTGCCATGCTAATTGATGCAGTGAAATCGTCTCTTCATGTTGCCTGAAGAAGCTTTGGTAAATAAACTCTGTCTCATGTGGTATATAGATCGCATATAACTTAAGCAAATTCATGAGTACGTGATACAGGGTATATTGGGCTGCCTCTCTTTGTGCGATGCCATGCTTCTCTGGTTTGTACAGCCTATCTTTTACTATCTCTAGATAATCATCACAAAAATCCTGCCAGAACAATGTATCGATCTCATTTCTTGCCAACCCAATCTCATACTGATCTAGGAGCCGTGATGCTACTATCATGGTTTGATTGGTTCGTGCCATTATCCAGTGATCTATCGGTAAGAGCTTTGGTTTATTAGCTTCTACTAGTAATGCACCATCAAAATCTGCTAAATGCATTAAAACAAATTTACTTGCATTCCAGAGCTTATTCATCAGGCGCTTAGACGGTGTCAATTCCTCTTCGCTAAAGAATGTATCTGTCCCAAGCTTCGCATGGGCTGCCCAATATCTGAGTGCATCTGCTGAGTAACGTGCGATCAACGCTTCTGGTGCTAATTTACCATTATTCTTAGACTTGCTGATCTTCTCACCTTTCTTTGCCAAAACAAATCCCGAGATCATGATATCCTTCCACGGCAACTTACCTGTATGATACAAACTTCTAACGATAGTATAAAAGGCCCAAGTTCTTATAATTTCGTGGGCTTGTGTTCTGAGCCCCATAGGTAGCTCCAAAGTCAGACGTTCATCTGCCTCCTGCCACTTGCGATTGATCTGTGGTGTGATTGATGAGGTTGCCCACGTATCCATTACCGCTGTCTCAGGGATAAATGTCTTGCAGCCACATGTACATCTCCCCTTTGGTTGATCCTCCAATGGATTAATTGGGAGCGCTTCTTCTTGTGGAAGTATCACCTCACCACACGCACTACAATACCAAATAGGAATTGGTACGCCAAAGTAACGTTGCCGTGAGATACACCAATCCCACTTGAGGTTTTCTACCCATGAAACATAACGTTTCTTCATCATTTCTGGATACCAGTTGATTTCATCTGCGGCTTGCAAATAGCGCTGCCTATCTGTCAAAATATCAATATACCACTGCTTAGAAGGGATGATCTCTACTGCTCTTCCGCAACGCTCATGAGTCGCTACCTGATGTGTGAGGATTTCTTGTTTTCTTAAGAGCCCTTGCTGCTTTAATATTTCAATCATGATCTCCCTCGCCTGTGCTACTCTTTCGCCACCAACGAAGGCGATTGCCTCATCTATTCTCCCATTACCCAAGATTACTTTTTGGTACGGTAACTGATGTTTCTCACACCACTTGGTGTCAGCCAGATCACCATACGTTGCACACATGACAATCCCCGTACCCTTGTCACGTTCAACCTCCTCCTCTCCTATGATCGGAATCTCTTGGCCATATACTGGTGTATAAGCCGTTTGCCCAATATAGTGCTTGTAGCGTTCATCTTCAGGATGAATCAACAGAGCAACAACGCCGTATAGTAGCTCTGGCCTAGTCGTTGCGACAATAAGCTCTTCCTCACCTATTGCAAAAGGAATATAGTTAAAGCTTGTTTGCTGTGCTACCGTCTCTAACTCAGCTTGTGCGATAGAGGTCTGGCACTCTGTACACCACAATACGGGGGCTTCTTTGCTATAAGCCTTTCCTTTCTTTACGAGATCTAGAAACAGGCGTTGTGAAATACGTGATGTAGTTGGATTAACCGTTTCATACTGCAATTCCCAGTCTACAGAGAAACCCATAGACTGCCACAAGGCTTTAAAGTCCTCCTCATACTTCTGCGCAACTTCCTTACACTTACTCGTCATCTCACTTCGTGACAAATCCCTTGCCCGAACATGGCATGTTTTCTCTACCAAACGCTCGGTCGGCAAGCCATTATCATCAAATCCAAACGGATAGAATACATTATAGCCTTGCATTCTTTTAAATCTCGCGATGATCTCTGCTTGTGTATAAGAGAAAATATGCCCCATGTGGAGCTGCCCACTTACAGTTGGGGGTGGGGTATCTATGGCATACGTTTCCTTCTGACTATTTGAGTCATACGTGTAGATGTGATTCTCCTTCCAAAGTTGTTGCATCTCTTTTTCAATGCGTAATGCATCATAATGCTTTTCCATAACTTCATCCTCCTTTAGATTGAAAATAAAAAACAAAAACGCCCTAAGCATATTGAACATATGCTTAGGGCGAACATTTCACGTCCGTGGTACCACCTAAATTCAGATGAAAGTCATCTGCACTCTGACAGTGCGGGATTGGTCATACCAAATCCGATACTGCTTTCCTTTTAACGGTGGAAATCTCCGGCGAAGCCTACTTGGCGTATCACGCCTTTGGGTCCACAGCTCCAAGGCTACTTCCATACTCTCTTCACGAAGATTTTCACCAACCATCTTCTCTCTGCACATCCGATGAGTATGTACTCCTCCTTATCAACGCTTTGTTTCGTATTTTTTATTTATTATATGCCCACATCTTATTTGTGTCAACATTTTAAATTATTATTTTAAATATAGTTTTTATAGCTTTAGAAAATCCTAGTATTTTATTTTTTAGTACCTTCTTTTCCTTACATCTTGTGAGGGACTTCAATCCCCAATAAATCTAGGCATATCTCCAGTACTGCTTTTGTTAATTCCAGGAGCTTAATCCACCCATATTGTTTACTTTGGTCTTCCTCAGAAAGAATCTTGTGACCATGATAAAAACGGTTGCATGCATTGGATAGTTCATAAATATACTGACAGATTTTATGCGGTGCATATTCTTCAAAACTCTTATGGATCACCTCATTGTACTGCGCGACCTTGAGCATCAGATCACGTGTTACCGCATCTTCTGCAGGCTGCACTTGGTCTACTAGACTACCTATTCCTTGATACTGATCTTGGAATTTGGTCAGGATAGATTGAATACGTACCACCGTATACAAAATATAAGGCCCTGTATTGCCCTCAAAAGATGTGAAGCGCTCGAGATCAAAGACATAATCTTTTGCAATCTGATTGGACAAGTCCCCGTATTTGAGTGCTGCTAGCCCCACTTTCTGAGAGATCTCCCTCGCTTCCACTTCCGTCATCTCTTGATTAGCCATCACACGTCCATATACCTGGTCACTCACTTGACTGATGAGCTTTTCTAAACGCATCACACCACCATCACGTGTCTTAAACGGCTTGCCATCTTTTCCGTTCATCGTTCCAAATCCTAAGAAAGTCAGTTTTGTCTTTTCATCCACTAGGTGCGTCTTTTGTGCGCATCTAAACACCTGCTCAAAGTGCATTTCCTGTCGCTTATCTACGATGTAGATGATCTCTTTTGGATTGTACAGCTTCACACGCTCTACAATAGTTGCTAGATCTGTTGTGCTGTACAGAGTAGCCCCATCAGACTTCACCAGTATACATGGCGGAATCTCTTTCTTATCAGTAGCCTCTTTTACATCGACTACAAGCGCCCCTTCACTCAGATAAGCAAATCCATTCTCTTTAAGCTGGGTGATCATCTCCGGAATATAAGGCTGTGCATCACTTTCTTTTTTCCACAAATCAAAGTATACGTTTAAGTTTTCATAGTTCTTTTTGAGGTCAGCAATTGAAACATTTAAAATATGCTGCCATAATGCCACATACCCTCTATGTCCACTTTGAAACAAATACGTCGTCTCTTTTGCTGCTTCCATAAACCACGGCGCTTCCTTGGCAAAACTACTTGCTGCTGGATAAATCTCCTCAAGTTCACCGATGGTAAAGGGTGCCTCAGTAGGATATTCTCCTTGATAGTCTGAGTCAAAATAAACCAACTCTGGCTGGCGCTTTTTGAGCATAGCGATGATGAGCCCAATCTGAAGTCCCCAATCCCCTAGATGTACATCTCCCAACATCTCATAACCCAAGAATTTTCCGATACGCTTGATACTTTCCCCTATAATTGCCGTTCTTAAATGCCCTACATGCAGTGGTTTTGCCACATTAGGACCACCATAATCCACAACGATCGTCTGATCCATTCCTATTGGCTCACAGCCAAACTGAGGTGATTGATCCATCTCACTCAGATAATTCGCCACAAACTGATCCTCTAATGTGATATTAATAAATCCTGGCATCACACATTCCGCCTGAGCAAAGCACGGTGATGCTGTGAGCACTTGTGCGACTTCTTCCGCGATGCTCATCGGTGCTTTTTTATAGTGCTTTGCAGCTATTAGCGCACCATTACATTGAAACTGACACAAGTCTGGTCTATTAGATGCTATTGTCACGCCATATTCAGAGGCGTAGCCACGTCTCTCAAATGCACCCTGTACCTTTTTTCCTATCACATCTATCATTTTTTCCATCCACTTCTACCTCCTATCTTAAATTTTTCCCAACAAAAAACCGCCTCTTATCTAAAGATAAGAGACGGATCTATTCCGTGGTACCACTCCAATTGGCTGTATCTACAACCCACTCAAAACTCTAACGCAGTCAACGGCCCACCCTTACACATGTGCTCAGGCAGCTCCTCCAAGGTCCTCTTCTCCTCATGATATCTTGTAGGACTTTCACTCTACTCCCACTCGCTGTTAGAAATCTCAAAAGGGTACTTTCCTCTTCATAGGATTTAGTTTTTTGTTTATTATATGCACAGAATTTTTTTCTGTCAAGTTTATTTTTTTCTGACTACACCGAATACTGCTCCATACTTCTAGTCGTACACTTTTCAATGTTCACCACTTTGTTGATCACCAAGAATGTGATCACTTCTGTGATTGCCATGCTCATCCAAATCCCTAATTCACCAAAGAGCATAGATGCTATGATCAGCACAACAGGGAGTACAATCAGAGAACGTAGTGCCCCTATCAGATTGGAATACTTCGGCATCTCAATTGCTTGATAGTATACTGTCTTAGTGAGATTAACGCCAATCAAGAAGTAGGCCACCGCAGTTAGATTGAGTGCAAGATAAGCAATCTCCATAATCTGAGGATCCGATGTAAAAATACCTATAAGCGGCTTACCAAATACAAAACATGCAGCTAGAAAAACAGCTGAAATCATCACATTGGTCTTGATTGAAAGATGGTATACATCTAGCATCTTCTGCTTTTCTTTGGCCCCAAAATTGTAACTAATCAGTGGTTGTGCACCAAATGTGACACCGAGCACAATCATATAAATATTTGTTGTAATATAGTTGACAACTGCATATGCCGAAAGACCTGCTTCCCCAACGACGCGTGTGAGCCATACATTGTGCAACAAAATAATAACAGAGAACGCCGCCTCTGCTACAAATGATGGAAAGCCAATCCCGAATACTTCTTTCAAAATAACACGCTCAATCTTAGCACTTCCAAACGTTAACTTGCCCTTCTTGAGTAAGAAGTGTGGCAACATCATACATACCGTCACAGTCTGGCCTATCCCTGTTGCAATGGCTGCACTTTTAATCCCCAGCCCTAATTCAAAGATAAACACATAGTTCAGCGTGATATTGACAATTGTCCCAATAATTGTTGCCACCATCGCAAGCTTTGGCTTATTGTCATTCCTAAGAAAGCTCCCTAATGCGATCCCCAACAAACTTGGTAGGCAGAACAACGCATAATAGCGTAAGTACTCTGCAGAAAGATCCGCTAGATTTGTCGTTGCCCCCATTAGGCTTACAATTGGCTTTGCGAAAAGCACACATACTACACTAAGTGAAAGACTCATCATTACGAGTGCTTTCATCACCTGTCTAAATATATTGACTGCCTTTTCTTCATCATCAGCACCAAAATTCTTGGATACCAATGCCCCACCACCTACAGCCACCATCGTCGCCATCCCAAAGAAAGCGATGGTCAGTGGCATCACCACATTGACCGCTGCAAGGGCACTATCACCTACCCCCTGCCCGAGGAATACACCGTCTAGTACTGTATTCAACGACGCAATACACATGGCTAACGCCGATGGTATGGCATACTCTAAAAATTGTTTTAACATATTTTTTCCCTCCATTTAAAACTTCACCTTTGCACATTCTAAAGTATACAGTTACTGGAGAGTCAATACCCTTTTCCAAATTCCTAATTCTTTTTCAAAATATCGAGCCTTGTCAAAGTTTTTTCTTTCTTATCTCCATCCACTCTTGGCATGATCCATGTTTCATTGAAATCCCCGGTCACTTCAATGCCATTTTCCGCTATATATGTCATCATCTTTTGATAATACTGCAGTGTATTACCGCTATTGTCATCAAACAACAAGGTGACATACTCACCCTCTGGCAACACTTGGCATGACTGCGTCGTTTTCCCTGGCGCAAAGTTACGCACCTCATTGAACACCACCTGTTGTGCTTTGACAACATGCGCATAAGATACAGCTGTACCAAGTCTCGCATACTCATATTCTGACGCTGATTCGATCTCCAAAATCACCTTTCTAAGGTTCATCTCCAACTCATACGTATTATGTGAGCGGTACGGATAACTATAGAATCGGCGCGCTTTGTTATATTTGATAAAGACTTCATTGGTATTATAACTGAGTGCACTCGTAAGGCTCCCTTCAAGTGTCTCCATATAGGCTTTTGCCTGAGAGAGCGCTTCGATCTTCTCCTCTACTAAGGCGCTTTGTCTCTGGATAATCTCTCGCATCTCTTCGATCGAAACATTGGAATCAAGCACCTTTTTGATCGCGCCCAGAGGCATCCCCATGAGCTTACAGTTCTTGATCACATCAATGGTGATAAACTGCTCATAGGAATAATAGCGATAGTTGTTCTCCTCATTGACATAAGCCGGCTTGAGTAGCCCCACCTCATCGTAATATCTGAGTGTCTTGATCGGAAGATTAGCCAGCTTAGCAATCTCTCCTATTGAAAAATATGTATCCATTGTTCACCTCGAAGCTTTCCGTTTTTGCTGTATGCATTTTATTTTTCTAATATATAGCATACAGCAAAAACGTGCAAACCATTTATGCCGACATAAGAAGTGCTTCTATTTCAAATTGGCTATATCCTCTGGCACTTTGCAGTCCCAAGCTTCTGGCAATGACACGCCTAGTGCATCCAACACCACTGCCGCTGTGTCTTTGATGTGCACCTGATTTTTAATCACTTGTCCCTGCGTCATTCCTGCACCTTTGTAAGACCAAAAAATCGTCGTATCTAAGTAGTGGTCACTTCCATGGCTATAAAAATGACCGCCACCGCCGCCATGATCCGCACAGACAATGATGGCACTCTCATCATAGTAGTCCGCATCTTTAATCGCAGCAATCATCTTACCTACCCATGCATCCACTTCGGTGATCTGCTCATAGTATTTGGGCGTACGATACCCATATGTATGGCCTGCCCCATCTACCGCATCAAGCTGAACAAACACTACCTTCGCATCATTGTTTTTGATATAGTCTACAATCCGTTCTACAAGCACTTCATCACCTGCCGTCTCCAAATGACAGTTGCTAGATCCTTCTATGATTCCGCGATTAATCGGATCCCATGCACTAAATGAAGCCAGCTTACAAGACGGATCGCTTACTCTAATCACTTTCATAAATGATGGATAGGCTGACTGCTCATCATACAGCTCAGTGTCAGCCCGTTCATTGGTAAGGCCATGCTTTTCAGGGCCTACGCCATGGAACAAAGAGCCCCAACACTCCCCACTGATCGTTGGTATAGAAGTCATCCCCTCATAGGTATACATACTCTCCTTCAATAAAGCATCAATATGCGGTGTATAAGCATCCCGAATGGCATTACCCGCACCATCGATTCCTAGAATAAATACCCTTTGTGCAACGTTTTTCATACTACTCCCCCCTTTTATACGACACACTTACAGTGCATCACATCTATTCATATGCTCGGCTTTCACTTCAAATGATAGCTATAATATGGACCAGACTCATCATCATTGCCATAAGACTTACACGCCCTAATAGGGCGATATCTTTTTTCTATGGCATGAATACCAGCTGATCAGCAACTTGTATGGCAACTATCTCTTTACCCAACAATTCTTTTAATGCATATACAAGGGTCAATTGCTCCCCACTACGCTCACTGGCATTACTATAGTTTTCTACAAGTTCAGTACCATCCTTATAAATTACCTTGATTTCTATACACTCATTATCAATTTGACTTTTAATTTGATCTAAAACTAATACAATAGAGGCTTTATCTATACGAACCTCTTGCAACAATGCCTTTTCATCTGTCGTATAAGGAATCATGTGATTGACTTGAATACGATGCATTTTAGAGGCATTGGTCATATCTAACGGAATCTCCCATATCCCCTCAAACTGCTCCACTATTTCTGTACGGTTAATTTTAAAAGTATAATTTTTGAGCTCTTCTGCAGATGCAATATCATAAATACGATATGATTCTCTCTTTTTCGTGCCATCTTCTAGTGTACTTGTTCCCCCTGTATTATAGACACCATAAACAGGCTCACCCGATTCATCATAGACTTCTAGATATGCTCCTGCTAAGCCTTCACCAGACATACGAATATGTAATTGCCCATCCACAAAACCAACATTATCAATCACACAACTTTCATCACCTTTAATGAGTTCCAAATCTAATGTCCCTTCAACCAGTAGCTTCTTTGGACGTGAGTCCATCTCCTCTTTACGCATAAGGTACCGCTCCATATCTGTCTTTTTCAGCTCCTCTAAACGTGCGCGTTCATATGGCTCAATAGGGTTTTCCTCCATTACAAGCTTTTTCTGATCTTGCTTCGCCAAGTATGCTACCAAGTCCGTTGCAATCACTTCAGAACTTTCTCTATGCCCCCTAATCCCCTCTGCACTCAGAACCATATCTCCTACTATAGGCTCTGAGTGTACGGTTTGATAGGTATAGTAAATTTTTCGTTCTGTATTTTCTTGTGTATGACACATTCCTTGTGCCCCACTACTTGTGCCTACACTGATTCCTTCGCCATCTTTATGAGATTGCATATACTTGATAAGCCCCTCTAGGTCAACTTCACCATCTCCTTTGAGAAAATCCTTAAATCCCTCATTGTATTCCGCCATAATCCTGATGCGTGCAGCCAATGGGGCATCCTCTGGTAAAGCATTGAATTTCGCTTCCATTTCTCGCTCCCTCTTCGAAGTAAGTTCCATATTCCCAATTCTTAAATCTTCTATGCCTTTAAAAGGCTCTCCCGTGACTTTCTCTATTGCTATAAGAAATCTTGCTGTATAGGCATCTGCCACCATACGCTCAACAGTCATCCTCACTTCTCCTTGAACTGCACTCACATTGACTTCTTCCCCATATTTTCTCATAAATGCAACCTCTTGATCATGCA
>JBOFIR010000011.1:0-8679 GCA_051650265.1 Cellulosilyticaceae bacterium | reverse complement strand
TGGTATCTACAAAAGACCATAGATAAATTGTACATAGAAATACACCTAAGACACGCATGCCAACTATTGTAATATGTGCTACTGGGGGTAGCATCCAAAATAGCATCATAATCACCAAAGCAATGATGCAGTGCAAATAATATTTGTGAGATTCTTTTAACCCATTTACCATACTTTTTATTTTCCTCATATCATTTTTGTTAGTTTTTACCACCGGTGAAGTATGTTACAAATATAACATTCTACATTACTCCAAAAAAATAACATTGATTAATATTTAACACTTAAATGTATTTTTTTATTGTGTTCTACTTACTTTATGTTAAAATACTAACTATCCAGTTGATAACTTGTACAATGAGGGGGACTATATAATGGATAATCTCTTTGAACAGCTTTGCGAGATAGGAACTACTGTTCACTTAAAAAAAGGACTGTGCCTCGTTCCGAGTATCGGTCAAGAAAATGCAATCTATTGTTTGAAAGAAGGCCTCTGTGCCTTAGTACGTTATACACGCAATGGTGATGAAATCATTTATCACTATTTTAAAAATGGTGATTTGCTTGGTGGTATTTATTTTCACCTGCTCTATCAGAATCTTAATCCGCAAGATAATCTCTCTGAACTTTCTCAGATTTATGCCAAGACTGACTGTCAGCTTTACAAGATCGACTACACCAAACTTAATGAACTGATCGCTAGTAATCCTGAGATTTCACACCTGCTCACCTATTCACTGGCCAAACGTTTTGTCTCGGTAGTCAATCATTTTCATTCCTCACTTGAGGACTCTACTGCAATCAGACTCTACAAGATGCTTATTCAACTTGCGCAATACCAAAATGAACAGTATCTTATTGATAAATATTTCACCTATGTAGAAATTGCAAAATACCTCGGGGTTCATTCTGTGACTGTCTCAAGGCTTATGCTTGGCCTTAAGAATCAAGGCATTATCCAAAAAGCAGGGCATTGTATTGTCATCAGTGATATGCCACGTTTACAATCCCTTGCTAACTAACAAAAACAGGGCCTCCTACGAGTACCCTGTTTTATTTAATTTATTATTTTTTCCATTTAAGCTTTTGTTTGCTCCAGACCATGATACGGCCCCAATTCAGTGCCACGACCAAGAGTGTGAGTCCGATTGCCCAGAAAGCTTTCTCGTCAGAGATCCCTCTGATCACTGCGCTCCCCTCCTGTACAATAGCCATCTGCTTGGCTTCAATGGCTGTATCCCCATTTTGCTGAGAAAAAGATTGATGGAAAGTTCCCGCTACGCCAATCACATCACCTATATGCTTGTAATCCCCCGTTACTTTGATACGATCAGCCTCTTCTTTGGTAAGCCATACCCCAATGACACCACTTTCATCGCTGACATTGATCCATGCATGCTCCTCACGATGCATCACATCACCGATGACTTCCCCTTTGATCTGAACTGTTTTCCCATCAAACGACTCTGGTGACGCTATCAAATCCCCAATCTTCACTGTAGCCCCAAAGCAAGGCATACTCATCAGACAGGCGAGTAATGCAATCACGATTCCTTTTAAATACTTCTTTTGACGACTTTGCCACATACATCTTTCACCTCACTTACAAACTTCCAAACCAAAGCAAATGCTGAAATAAACTCTAATCTTGCAGCCCACATCATCACGATATATACCACTTTAAGTCCATCTGGCATCGCCGGACTTGTCACACCAATCGTCAGGCCTACATTCCCTGTCACAGATGCTGACTCAAAGATCGCCTCTTCTAGTCCATAGCCACACATCACTGTAGCCGTGACACCTACTAGGAAAGTCAAGAGATACAATACCACAATCAACAGTGTATTTTTGATGAGTTCATCTGATAGTGCATTCTTACCTCCAAAATGGTACTTTGCCACATACACTCTATTAGATGGCGAAATGAGCTTCTTGATGTTTTGACCAAGTGCTTTGACCATAATCCCCATACGTATGCCTTTGATCCCCCCTGCTGTAGACGTCGCGCTTCCACCAATGAGCATCGCAAAACTGATCATCAAAATCCCCATAGTTCCCCATTCTTTCAGAAACTCTCCCGCATAGACATTCATAAAACCTGTGGTGGTATGGGCTGACACCATCTGATAGAATACTTTTCTAAACATGGTCGTCGCATCTGTATAGACTCCTAATTTACCAATATAAAAAAGCGCCATACTCGTAGTCACTGTCAGTGTCACCATAAAGGATACCATCTCGATATTTTTGTAAATCTCTTTGCGGTTTCCTTTCCAGATTGCATGATGTAATGCAAAGTTAAATGAACCAATCACAAGAAATACAATAGTCACACATTCATATAAAGCACTGTGATAATATAATATGTTTTGGGACTGCGGTGCGAAACCTCCTGTACTCCATGCGCCCATAAAAATCCATAGGCCATGTAGGAAACTTCTTTCGCCACTCATACCAATCGCAAGTCCTGCACCAGTCAATGCCAATGTTCCGATGGCTAAATAAACAAGCGAGATCTGCCAGATTGCCTTTGCTGTATCTGCTACATTCGGAAGCAGCTTCTCATCCTTCGCTTCCCCTACATACATACAGACCATGCCTTCACCTTTGGTAATGAGAAAGCTTAGCGCCAGCACTACCATCCCTTGCCCACCGACAAATGTAATCAGGTGACGCCACATATTGAGTGTATTAGAGGCATGATCAAGGTTCTGAATGAGCCCCAGCCCTGTGGTTGTAAAACCACTCATCACATCAAACATCGCATCAAGATAGCTGAGATAATGCCCACTCATATAGTATGGAATCGCGGAAAGTACCATCAGTACAAGCCATGACAAGGATGCAACTAGCATCCCTTGCATCCATTTGAGTGAACCTTTAAATCCCTTACCTAGCCATACCAGTCCTCCGCCTATGAGCATAAACAGATTAAAACTGATCATAAAATCAAGCAAAGGCTCCCACTCTGTACAAATAAGTGCTGTTACAATAGGTATAATCAGCAGAAAACCTGTCCCTTGTACAATCTTCCCCAAATAGTAAGCGATCATTTTGAGTTGTTCTTTGTTATGTTTCATCCCATCACCTCATCACGATCAGAAAAACGCCCATAACAATGGCCATCATCACCAATGTAAAGCATACTTCTGTCGCTACCCCCAAAAGAAGGTTCTTCGTCTCATACTTTATTTTTTTCATTCTTTTCACCTATCCTAATATACGATCCAAGATGCCTTTGTTCTGATGGGCAATGACGACAATAACATGGTCTCCTCTTTGGAGTATCACATCCCCACCAGGGACAATCCCTTCACTGCCCCTCAAAATATAGGCAATATTGCTCTCGGCTGGCAATGCCAGTGCTTTAATTCTTTGACCACTAGCCTTTGACTTTGGTCCAATCACATATTCCACCAGACTGATCCCTTTTTTATCAATTGTCAATAAGGTACGTAGCCCCCTAACGATCACTTCTTCTTCAATAATACTGGCAATAATATTGGTACTACTCACAGTATACTGAATACCCAGTTGCTTAAATACTTTTTCGTTTTTGGGATTATTAATTCGTGCAATAGTCTTAGGAATGCTAAAATTCATCTGTACCATTTGGCAGATCAGCAGATTCTCTTCATCTTTTCCAGTGGTTGCAACAAGTACATCGGCATCAGCAGCACCGGCATCTTCAAGATCTTGTGGGTTGGTGGCATCGCCAAAAATAATGAGTGCCTCCACTTCACTTGCCATTTTTTCACAAAGCGCCTTATTTTTTTCCACTACGCCTACACTATGACCAGCCTCTATGAGCAGCTTAGTCAGGTGATAACCTATTTTTCCAATCCCCGCAATAACAATCTTCATCGCTTCTAATCCTCTCTATGATGCATGGAACATCTTATTTTTGATGGTATGCACAATTTCCTTGGTTGGATAAATCGTCTCAAGTCCTAACTGCTGATAGAACACATCTAGTGTTGGCTGATCATTACGTGCAATGACCGTTTGAATCCCAAATATCTTTTTGGCAATCTGGGCAGCCATGAGATTGGTATTTTCTTGCTGTGTAACTGCAATGAATACATCTGCTGACTCGATCCCTGCACGTCTGAGTACATCCTCATCAATCCCAACACCTTGAACGGTCAGTCCATTAAAAGCACTGCCTAGACGTGCCAACTTCTCTTCATCGGTATCAATGACACTCACATTGTGTCCTTCTCTTGAAAGCTCCTCTGCAAGTGAACTCCCGATTCTACCACAACCTAATATTACAACGAACATCTCTATTCCCTACTTTCTTATACACTCTATTTATTTTTCTTCTTTACATGGCCAATATTGTGGCTATCAAATTCAACATAATACTTGCCTTCTTCTCTGAGATCATCTCTACCAAAGTCTCTTGGTTTCATCACAAAGCCATTGGTACTTGTTACTCTTGCCAAATTATTTTCTGCTGGAAGATACGTAGGATCCATGGCCATAGCAGCCCTATAATGCCTTGCTGCGAGACCACGGTCTGCCTCATACTCTGCCAAAATACCCAAGAGATTGTGAGGTTCAGGTGCCCCGGCATCAAGGCCCATTGCTTCAAAGATCAATCCTCTTGCATCATCAAAGGCCAACCGCTCTATCGCTTCAATTGCTTGATTTAAACATTTTCTAAAAGCACTTTGATTTTTCATCTTTCTTCATCCCTATTCCTACAAACTGTTTTCATATATTTAATATATTCTATTTTAAATTAAGACGGTGTTAATATTTTATACATGCATATAAATATAGTGTAAAGATTCATAAAAAAAGAGTGAGGTCAATGCCTCACTCTTCCTATTCTTCCAATAGGCGATACCCCACGCCTACTTCTGTCACTATATATTGTGGTTTGGTTGAATCTATTTCGATCTTACGGCGAATGTTTGCCATGAATACCCTAAGTGATTTGGTATCACTCTCTGTATAGCTTCCCCATACTTCCTTTAAGATAAAGTGATGGGTAAGTACTTTGCCAGGGTGCTGGCTGAGTAACTTCAGAATCTGATATTCTAGTGGTGTCAGATGGACCTCCTCCTCACCAATAAGTACTTTGCGCTTTACAAAATCAATGCTTAAATCCCTCACAGCAAAGCCTGTTGCTTCTGGCATATCACCGAGTTGCCCCCCTCTATGTCTGAGGGCAACACGAATTCTAGCCATCAGTTCTCCAATACTAAAAGGCTTGGTAAGATAATCATCCGCCCCTACATCTAGCGCTTCAATTTTATCCTTTTCCATACCCCGTGCAGACACCACGATAATCTTACTTTTGCACCACTCTCTCACACTCCTGATTACTGCAGTCCCATCCATATCTGGCAACCCCAAATCTAAGAGGATCACATCTGGTCTATGAGATGCAATCATCGTAATCGCTTCCTTGCCCGAAGTAGCCTCAAGGCAGTGATAGTCCGCTAAATCTAGCGACACCATCATAAAGTTACGAATTGGCTTATCATCCTCCACCACAAGGATCGTTGGTTTATTCTCCATCTACAATTTCCTCCATAGGTAATTCTATTTCAAATACAGTACCGCCTTTAGGCTGATTGAAAACACGTATTTCCCCCCTGTGGGCTTCTACAATAGTCTGGCAGATTGTGAGCCCTATACCAATCCCATTTCGGCTCTGATACACACCTTCTAACTTATTTTGTCCCCTGTAGAAGCGTCTAAAGATATGTGGCAAATCATCCCGTGGAATACCAGGTCCTTGATCACTCACTGCAATAACTGCATGGCCTTCTCTCATGGTGCTACTTAAGGTGATAATTGTCCCCATTGGCGTATATTTCACAGCATTATCTATCAGATTGTAGAGCACCTTAAGCATCAGATTGGCATCCATAGGAACCAATAGATCCGGATCGTCCATTTTAATCACCAACCGATGTTGTGCGATAACCCCTTCTACGCGGCGCCCCACTGCACCTAGAAAATCTTCAATCACTTCTTCTTCAATACTGAGTATCTGCCTACCATCATCAAAGCGTGTGATATTGAGTATATTCTCCACAGAATGATAGAGCCAGCTGGCTTCATCATGGATTCCATCTAGCAAAATCTTGACCTGCGATTCACTGAGCCGGTCAAGGTTTTCTTGCAATGTATGTGTTGAACCTAATATACCCGTAAGAGGGGTACGTAGATCATGTGAGATGCCCTGAAGCATACTATTTTTGAGTTTTTCACGCTGAACACCTAGCTTCATTTCGTGCTGACGTGCTCTGACATATTCACGTTCTAGAGCCAAACTAATCTGGGCTGCCATGGCTTCTACGTTTTTACGTTCATCCTCCCCCACCTCTTCAACACACCAATCTTGGATTCCGATTACTCCGAGCAGATTGTCTTTACGAAGGAGTGGCATAAAACTCATTCCCACTCGGCGATCAAAGAACGGCTCATGCTTCTCAAGTACACGATCTAATCCTAAATAGTGCTGACAATCTGTCATCGCCCTCCCCTCATGACCCTCCTCATAGTGATACACCAAAGGAGAATGTGCTCTGCCTTCACGGTCTACTTCCATTATCAGTGTATGATGCTGTACCAGCTCCGCCATTAGCACAACACCCGCAGCCTTGGTCTGTTCCAAGCTCTCTGTATCAAGTAAAGCCCGCCCTGCATCATAGAGTTTTTTGGTTGTGGCTTCTTTTTGTCGGCTGATAATCGCCTCTTGTTTGACCTTATCTGTGAGTGTTGTCACAACAAATGCAACGATGAGCATACTTGTAAAAGTAATCACATAGTAGAGCTCATCAATTTTGAAGCTATAGTAAGGCATGGTAAAGAAGTAGTTAAAAAGTGCCACTTCCGCAAAAGCAGCTACCAAGCTTAATTGCCACCGGCTTGTATACCTTGCAATCACTACACTCCCTACAATATAGCTCATAATAATATTGGCTTCAGAAAAACCCCAAACACGCATCAGTACCCCTACCAATGTGGCCCCAATAATCACACTTCCTGTCAATACAAGGTCTTTGAATCGATTCATATGCATACTCCATTTTTTATTTCTTTTTGAATTAAAATAGATTGATAATCTATAGTAAAACAATATACTATAATTATAACATTAATAACAGCAGTTCACAAAGGAGATGTTGGATATGGATTTAGGTGTTATTATCTTTTTGATTTTTGGTTTTGCCTCATTGATTATTGGCTTTATACTTGAAGGCGGAAGCTTCTTAGCCCTATTTATTGGTACCGCCGCCATTATTGTATTTGGTGGCACAATCGGTGCAGTCGGCCTTTCCTTTCCCTTAGAAGACCTCAAACGTTTGCCCAAAATACTTGGTGTACTTTTCAAGTACAAACCACGTGATCCTGCTGAGATTGTAACCAAGATTTTTGACCTTGCGACACTAGCTCGCAAAGAAGGTCTACTTGCTCTCGAAAAATATACCAATGAAACAGATAAGGAGAATCGTTTGGTTACCAAAGGTCTTGCCTTTGTTGTAGATGGTGTAGAATCCGATGCGATCCGCAAGACATTAGAAACCGATGCAGACAACATCAGTGCGAGACATGAAATAGGTATTGCCATCTTCGAATCTGCAGGTGGCTATGCGCCGACCATGGGAATCATCGGTACCGTTATGGGTCTTGTCCACGTACTCGGTAACCTTGATGATCCCTCTACACTCGGACCAAAGATTGCCGTTGCATTTATCGCGACACTCTACGGGGTTGCCTCAGCCAACTTGCTTTGGCTGCCAATCGCTACAAGGCTCAAACACATCAATGAAAAAGAAGAATTACGTAACCAGATGATTATCGAAGGGATCACTGCGCTTCAACAAGGCAAAAATCCAAAATTAGTTGTAGAAGACATCTGCTCTTTCCTAGATCCAGATGATCGCGATAAAGTCATGAATTCCTTGAATCTAGGTGAGAAAAAATGAGAAGGAAAAAGCAAAAAAAAGAAAACAACGAACGTTGGCTCCTTACATACTCGGACCTTATCACCTTGCTGATGATCTTCTTTGTTGTCATGTATACCATGAGCTCTGTTGACTCTCAAAAATACGCCCAACTTGCTAACTCCCTTAGTGGTTCCTTCTCTGGCACCTCTTATGTGGTTGGCGATGGTGGCACAGGCAATATCAATCCAGGCTCGGAACTTTATCCACCTGATATGAATACCACCACGTCTGAATCCACACTCAGTGCACCTTCACAAAAAGCTGAGCAGATTCAAGAAGCAATCAAAGTATATCTCGAAACCCATAAACTACAAAGCGAAGTAGATATGACTATTGAACCCCGTGGCCTTGTGATCAGCCTCAAAGAAAATGCTTTCTTTGAAAGTGGCAAAGCTGATATCTTACCTAAGTATGAGAAGAACATTCTTGAAATTAGCAAGATGCTTGACGAACTCGGTAATGATATTGTTGTCGAAGGTCATACAGATAATGAACCGATTCACAATAGCCGCTTTGAATCCAACTGGGAACTCGCTGCTATGCGTGCAATCAATGTAATCGACCTCCTCACTACAAAAGGTGATCTTGACCCCAACAAACTCTCTGCCGTATCCTATGGCGAGTATCGCCCTACTGCTTCCAATGACACTGCAGCTGGACGTGCACAAAATAGACGTATTGATATCGTCCTACTCAGTAGTGA
>JBOFIR010000010.1:0-4464 GCA_051650265.1 Cellulosilyticaceae bacterium | reverse complement strand
TTCTAGCATCTGTTTCTCCTCCATGTCTCCTCGTTGTCTGTTCTTAATCTACGATATACAAAAAGGCACCCATATGATTCTATCATGGATAGAATGGGCACCCTGGAAATTCAGATCTACGCACCTATCCATAGTAAGCCCGTTTACGGTGAGCTTGTAGAGACTCCAGCGCCTTATTCGCCGGATTATATGAATGGCCTTCTATAAAGTTGTTACATACTATTGTAACGAAATATCTATTATTGTCAACCAAAGTTAGGGGTTTTCTTCACATTTCCAACAAATTGACAATAAAAACGTCTAAATCCACAAGATTTAGACGTTTTATCGGCCTTATAACAGTTCCACTTCAATCACTGTATCGACAGGATTTGGCATCTGAGGACTTGGTCCAAAGGAAACAAATACAAGTCCTGGATAATTATTGGTGATCCAGCTATCAATGACTCTGAGCTCTGTACCTGTCTCCAAAAGTCTTACTTTCTTGATCTGGTCTTTTTGGATCCCAAAGAGTGGTACAAAACCAATTGGATTGTCCATCACATGATAGTAAAGTTTTTTGCCTTTGCTTGTGATCCGTCCATACTCAGGCTTCTCAATGTCAGAAATACCACAACCATAGATACTCTCACCATTAGACTTCATCCACTTACCAATCTCTCCTAAGATCTCTACAGATGCCTTTGGGATATTTCCTTTTGAATCAGGCCCCACATTGAGGAGCATATTGCCCCCTTTACTCACACACTCTACAAGTTTTTTGACGATCATCTCTGGAGACTTAAAGAAGTGGTCGTGCTCACAATAGCCCCAGTGATTATTCATTGTTATACAAGATTCCCAAACTACTGGATTACCTTGCTCATCATAAATCCCTGTAGGTGGTATGATCTGCTCTGGACTGACAAAGTCTCCAGAATAAGGCGCTGGATTGGCTGTTACCAACGAGCCAAAGCCCTCACCACTTGCCTCTAGACGATTATCAATCATTACAGTCGGTTGCAGCGTTCTAATCATCTCCACAAGCTCAGTCGCACGCCATTTTTCACCAACTAACTCATCATATGAGAAGTCAAACCACAACAGATCGATCTTGCCATAGTTTGTACACAGTTCTCGTACTTGGTTGTGCATATAATCAAGATATGTGTCAAAGTCATGCGCCTTATCTTTGTACTGTACATTGTTTCTCATAGGATGTTGGCGATCACCATAGTGCGGGAAGTCTGGGTGATGCCAATCAATAATAGAGTAGTACAAACCTACCTTGAGCCCCTCACCTCTCACAGCTTCTACATACTCTACAATCAGGTCGCGACCAGCCTTGGTACGCGTTGCTTTATACTCTGTATAGGCACTATCAAACAAGCAAAAGCCATCATGATGCTTGGCTGTAAGCACCACATATTTCATACCTGCTTCTTTGGCAAGCTTTGCCCACACTTTTGGATCATAGTCTACAGGGTTAAACTCATCAAAGAACTGCTGATAAGCTTCGACACTCATTTGCTCTGTAGATCTCACCCACTCTCCCCTTGCAGGGATAGCATATAGCCCCCAGTGAATAAACATCCCGAATCGATCATTTACAAACCACTCTACACGCTTATTATAAGCTTCTCTATCAAACATTATTTGCCCCCTAAAATATATTCTAATTATTCTAAAAACAATATTATTATACCAATTTTGATAGAGGAAAGCAAAGTAAGCCCGTCAATCTATATGATATATTTAATCTCCTTGTTGTCAAAAATTTCCTCAATCGCCTCACTAAAGAAAGCTTTGATCTGTGTCATTTCTTCCTTTGGATACACATATTTGCCATAGCCAAACTGCCCAAACTTGAACTTTCTCGTCTCATCATCCATAGGCAACGTTGTCTTAGGAAAGATTTGTAAGATGCGATTCTTAGCCTGTGTGGTATAGCGGTGTGAGATGACCTCAAAAGTCACAGGATGTGTCAGGTCATCTGGCAATCGATCTCTTAATGCTACAAGAAGCTGCCGATACTCTTCTTGCCAGTTGGGGTACAAAAAGACAGGGGCTACCAAAAAGCCTGTTGGATAGCCTGCCTTTGCAACCTTCATACTGGCCTCGATCCTTTTATCCCAAGAGGCTGTTCCCCGCTCATACTCCCGAATCACACGGTCTGTATTGATACTAAAGCGAATCTCTGTATGTCCCTTGTGATCTAACGCTAGCAGTGTATCCACATCATCATATTTGGTCACAAATCGGAAGCGTCCTAAGTCACTGGCACCAAAAAAGGTGATGGCCTTGGCCAATGAGTGGGTATACGGTTCTACAGGCACAGGGTCTGAAGTTGCTGCCCCCTCAAAAATTGTAATCTCAGGTGCACGTTCTTCCATATAGCGTGCCGCGCGGTCTAAGATCTCCTCCACATTGGCATGGACTTTGATAAAAGGCTTGTCTCCGAGTTGCGTATTGAGGTAACAATACTCACACTGTCCCATACACCCTGAGACAAGTGGGAGTTGATAGTGTGCCGATGGTTTGCAGGTTTGGAAACTCAAACTTTTCTTGACCCCTACTACCAAAGTTTTCTTACCTTCTCTGTACTGATGGTATAGATCTTCTCCTGGGATATGCCCCTTGACTCTATTGTTGGTCAGATGCACCCATTCAATCTGATCCTTTCCTTTAAATGCTTCTCGAATAGACTGTGCCACCGGATAGCTCAGACTATCTTTTTCAAATAGAATACGCTTTGGCTGAAACATAAACGGATTGGCTCCTTTCCTTTTTCAAGTTAGGATAACCAATCCGTATTACTTTTACCCCTAATCTTCGTGTTGCCCCTCTGTTTCATAAGGCTCCACATGCACAATCACCTGTGCACCTGGGCTATATTTTTCACGTATACGATCTTCAATATCATGCGAAAGCTGATGCACCTCTTCTAAGGTGAGATCACAAGACGCCAAGATATGCATATCTACATGCAGCTCTTCTTGTGTGCCACGATTTCTTACTTTGTGCACACCCTTAACTAACTCATGATTCAAGGCAAGCTGCGCAATCTCACTATTATCTACGACAGCCTTATCTACCAGAACCCCGCAAGTGCTATCAAAAATCTCATAAGCAGCCTTGAGAATAAATCCTGCTACAACCAATGAGGCTACTGGATCAATCCATATAGGTGCCCCACATTTGATTGCCACCAAAGTGGTCAATACACCAATCGTTACATAAATATCACTTTTTGTGTGCATTGCATCTGATATCAGAATGCTACTACCACACTCTACCCCTTTTTTGTGCTCATAAGTCGTTACAAAAAGATTGATCCCTAGTGTTACAATCATGACAACCAAGCTTGAGAAGCTGACCTCTGGTGCCACAGGATTGATAAAGTTACCTATCGCACCTGTCACAATTTTAACCCCTAAGAATACTAACATTGCTACAATAAATAGACCTGTGATCGTCTCAAATTTCTTGTGTCCATAGGGATGATCATCATCTATTGGCTTTGAAGCAATCCCTATACCGATAAGTCCTACAATATTTGATGTGCCATCAGTAAATGAGTGGAAGCCGTCAGCAACCATACTCCCACTTTTGATCAGCATCCCCACTAATACTTTTGCCAATGCTACTGCAAAATTCGCAAATAGAATCGCCCATAACACTTTCTTTACGACTTTAAACTTGTTTTCTATCATCTCAATACCCCCATTAATAAAAAATAAACCAATAAATACAAAAAAACCTGTGAGACTATAAGTGTATCTATAGTCCCACAGGTTTGATCCTGTTGCCAGTTGCCCAGCCCAGTTCTAGACGTGTACATTTAGAACCTGATTGATTATCATTAAGCATATTCTAAATGAGAATAAGCCTATTTGTCAATCGTTTTTTGAATAAAGTTTGTAAGGTAACTGAGTGTATCAAAATCTTTATCTAACTCAGTCGTTACTGTTTGAAGCCCACTAATGAGTGTTGCTTCATCAAATCTGCCAAGTAAAATCATGAGGCTAAGTGTATTGATCTTGCCGTCTTTTGTATCAAGTACTCTAGCTGCTTTGACATAAGCATTCTCCATTGCCCCAAGCACTGCTGCTTCAAGTTCTGGGCTGAGTGTGAGTTCTGGCATAGACTCATACACATGAATCTCAGGATTTCTTAGATCTAAATTTTTTGCCTTTGTCACATCCACACCTACAAAGTACGTATTAGTAAACTCTGCTTCTCTAAAGTCTACATCCAGTAAGTTTGCACCTTCAAAGAGTGTATCTTGGAATTTTGCTTTCTTGAACTTACTTTTCTTGAGATTGGTACCGATAAACTCAGATTCTTTGAATGAACACTCAAAGAAATTACATGATTTCATATGTGCGCCTCTGAGGCTTGTAACGTTGAAGTTTGATCCTGAGAAATCAACATCGTAGCAGTTCGCACGCTTAAGATTTTGGTACATGAAATTTTTATTTGTCT
>JBOFIR010000009.1:0-3108 GCA_051650265.1 Cellulosilyticaceae bacterium | reverse complement strand
CTTTTTATATCTCATGTATATTTGACGCTTCAAGAATTGCTTGTATAGCGCGTCTCGCTTGATCACGCACCTCATGATCTTCATGATTATACGTGATCAGTGCCTTCCAAAGTGCCCATCCCTTGGCCCTTGCAATCGTTCCCTCATCTAATCCCCCCAAGAACGTCTGTGTGCTCTCTCCATCAAAAAATGTCCACGCCATCGCATAATCACACGCGGGGTCTCCGATCCCCATAATCCCAAAGTCAATCACACCACACAACCTCCCACTACTCACAAGAAGATTCCCTGGTGCCACATCCCCATGAATCCATACAGGATCCAGCTCCCATCTTGAGCGCATTGCTTCATCCCAGATTTCACTGAGTCTCGCTACTGGTAACACTGTACAAAGCTCAGTCAGTGCACGCTGCGTCTCTCCATGGTACACCGCCAAATCACCACCCCTATAAAAGTTATGTTTTCCTGCTGGTGGTGCATCTGCTGTATCTGTACTTTGAAGTGTCTCCAAAAAGGTAGCAAGATCCTTAGCAAGTTGCACCTTACAGACTATATTTGTGTTCGTTAGGCTCTCTCCCTCAATGTACTGATTGACTGACCAAGGAAATGGGTACTGCTTTGTAGGTTCACCTTTCGCAATGGGTGTGGCGATTGGCAAACTCACAAATGGCTTTAGTTTGGGTAACCAATGCACCTCCTTCTCTACTTGAGGGACATATGACGCCCCACTCGGTAAGCGTACCATCATTGTTTCACCTAAGTGAAATGTTCTATTATCATGTCCGCACTTTGCGACAGGTCTAACCTCCAACTCTTGCCACTGTGGAAACTGTTGCTTAATTAGATTCTGTACTAATGCTGCTGTAATCTCATTCATCCTGTACTTGCTACCCCCTATATCGGTTCTCTTTTTCTCTTACTCATTAAGACGCATCCACATCCCAAATAGTTCCCTTATTTCATACAAAAAGGTTACAGCTTTCATCTCACACGCTGTAACCTTTACATTTATTTTATAAATTTTTTCGGGAGCACAAAGGGTATTCCCATAAGGAGTAGGCCAAACACAATCCCTACAAAACTACTTTCAAAAAAGCCTAATACATCTGGTCGTAATGTGACGAGTGTCTGCTGCCCTGCTAATATTTCTTCAAACCACCCCATATCTGCAAAAAATGTATAGGTTTTGGAATAGATCAATGCACCTACTAATCCCCCTAAGATATAGAAAATCGCATCTTTTTTCCCTGCCCCTATGGCAGTTACACCCGTCCCTGGACAATAGCCCGCTAATGCCCAGCCGATCCCAAATATCGCACCTCCTATAATGACTCCCATATTGAGTGCCTTAATACTAAAGTGAGAAACTTCCAAAATATTGAGCCCAAAGCTGATAAAAGTTAAGACAGTCGCCACGCCAATCCCAAACAAAATAGTTTTCATCAAATGTGTGTTTCTAAGTCGCAACATCCCTATCAAATAATCCCCATCAGTTGCACCAATACGATGAAGTACAAATCCAAAAAGCGCCCCTAATCCAACAGCCAATAGTATCTCATTCATTACCTAAACCCCCTTTAATTTCTTTTTCGATAAACAAGTAATGCCGTTGGAATCGCCACAGCAAATACTACCATTGCAAAAACAATACCACTGAGTGCTGTTTGAGAAATACCACTCATCATATGTCCACTCGTACAACCACCTGCAAGCCTCGCGCCAAAAAGAGATACAAGCCCACCTAGAAACACCACCACATAACGCACCCATGGCTTGCTTGAGATTGTCTCTCTAAACACTTGTGGGCTCGTTCTTCTTAGCCGCTCATCTTCACCCGCTTCTTTAACTGCTGCTTTCTTGATTGTCAGTGCAGAGAGCACACCACCTAGCACCATAGAGAGTACAAAAATATAGTTGTAATTCATCGGCTTAGCAATTGCTTTGGCCAGCTTCCCCTCACCTTTGTCATAATAAGCATTTGTGCTCCCATATCCAGTCTTATGATTTGTATCTTCATAAATCAACCCCTGATCTACCACACTTTCCGCGATACCTGATGTCACTGAAAACTGCGTAGATACCCCAATGGGTTCAATTAAAAATAATGCAAAGAAGAAGGTTAACCCCAGTATAAGCCCGCCTAATTTCCAATTCCAATATTGATTCATATAACTCGCCCCTTTCTTCTTATCCTCTTACAACTTCATAAGGCCAGCTTGAGATGCCACCCAAGTTATAGATCTGTGTATACCCTAACTGTACTAATATTTGGCATGCTCGTGTACTTCTAGCGCCACTTTGGCAATATACATAAAGTATCGTGTCTTTATTATCTACAAGGCGCGTGATGCGCTGTTGAACCATGGCTACAGATAAGTTTTTGGCCCCTCTAATATGCCCTGCCTTGTATTCATGGTCCTCTCTTACATCCAATAAGACGATGTTTGGATTGGCTGCAAGATTACTTTTTGCTTCTGCCACCCCTATTTTTCTTACAACTGGCGTTACCCCTGTTTTATTAAATACTGTATCAAAAAGTCCCATATTCATTCTCCTTTTCTTAATTTGCTGCTTGTTGTATACTCAGTATAACCTTTATTTTCTATCCTTTTCAGTGACTTAATCACATAGCTATTTATATTCTAAATTTTTTGAGGGGAGGGATTTTATGCACTACACAAAAATCCAGCAATTATTTGAGATCTATCCGCCACTGATAGCACTCAACAAAAAAACGGAGGGTTCATTGGCACAAATGATTATCTTTAAAACATTCGAAGCCGGTGACTTTATCCGCACAACCCCGATGGAATGCTCCGGGATCTTACTTGTACTCACAGGGACTATCAAAATAGAAAAAATTGATGACCAAGGCAAACAAATGGCCCTATACGAACTGGGCCCAGGCGAGATCTGCCACGAATCACTCAGCTGCTTGATGAAGTGTGAATCACTGAGCCTGGTGGGGGCTGCATTGACTCCTGTAGAAGTGGCTATGATTCCTATGAAGCATATTGCTGCCCATATGATCGGTGATCCAGACTTCTTACGGTTTATGTACACCAATCTCTATGACAAATTTTCAAAGGTTATTTTGGATAAAGAAGA
>JBOFIR010000008.1:0-9066 GCA_051650265.1 Cellulosilyticaceae bacterium | reverse complement strand
CAGCAAATTTGGCAGCATGCTCAGCTTCTTCGTAAGCAGCTTTTTCCCAGTAAAGACCGATCTCTGGGTAACCTTCTCTATGAGCAACTCTAGCCATAGCTAAGTACATACCAACTTCTGCACATTCACCTTCAAAGTTTGCTCTTAAACCTTCAATGATTCTCTCATCTACGCCTTTAGCAACACCTACTACGTGCTCATCAGCCCATACAAGACCTGTAGTTGCTTGCTCTTTGAATTTATCAGCGCCTACTTTGCATACTGGACATTGCTCTGGTGCACTGTCTCCCTCGTGAACATAACCACATACTGTACATACATATTTTTTCATTGTTATACCCTCCATTAAATGATTGAATTTGTTTTAATTTATTTTAAGTATTTCGCTTCAAGTAATAATAATTCTTATATACTAAATATAATCCTTAAAATTCTTTTTGTCAATAGCTTTTAGAAAAAATATTAAATAAATTATACCTAAGTAAAATAAAAACAATATAAAGTCTTAGTAAAATGGGGGTTAAGTGATCTGAAATAGAAAAAAGCCGTAGCCTTGTAGGCAAGCATACGACTTTTGGATTTTATTCTATTGACTCTAAGTATGGTGTTTCAAGCAGAAGCTGCGCAATCTTTGGCATGAAAAATCCTACAATTGGGCCAATAAGGAGGATACATAGGATTGTACCGACACCTACAACACCACCAAGGAAGTAACCAACAACTGCTAATAAGCCATCACATACCATACGTACTTTGCTATAAGGTTTGTTGAGTTTCTCCATAAATAAGAAATACATGAGGTCATTTGGTGGAATACCCAAATCAGAGTACTTAAGAATTGGGAAGCCGATCCCTACGACAATACATGCAATCATAAAGAAGACTACTTTTAATAAGAAAGGATAACTATGAAGCTGAAGTGGGCTGATCAGTGCAAGATTGAGATCTAGCATAAAGCCACCAAAGAGCATACATAGAAAAGTTCCGAGCTGAATACTTTTTCTATTAAAATAGAAAAGGATCACAAGGAAAAATGCAGTAATGATGCGATTGGCACTACCTGGTGAAATATTAAGAATGGCTGCCATCCCTTGTGTAAAGAGTGTAAATGGGTCAGAACCAATATTTACTTCTAAGAGGAGGGCGACACCCAGATTTAAGATCAATAACCCTACAAAAAACATAGTCCATTTTTTGGCCGATGAAATGCCGTCTACTTGTTTCATGATGATAGCTCCTTTTTGATTAGATAAAACATTAATTATTTTCAAAAATTAAATATAGTACAAGGTATATTCTATAGTAAATTTTATAGTTAAGTCTATAAAAATAGTTAAAATTTATAAAATAATCCATCAGACAGATTGCTTGAGATGAATACAATAATTGGAAGCACAACAAGGATAAATACACATAAAAAAATAGGGTCAAGTTATCAAGATCAAATCAGAAACTACAGCCTCTATTTTAAGGATGATTTCTTATTTGCTTACTTTGAGTACACAAGGGATTGTTTCAACACAGATATGAAGAAGATGGCGGCTGATGAAACCACTCAGGAATGGTGGAGTGTTTGTGATCCTTGCCAAGAACCATTAGAAACATGTCAAGAAGGTGAATGGTGGTCAGATA
Source organism: Cellulosilyticaceae bacterium (assembly GCA_051650265.1). Classification (GTDB taxonomy): domain Bacteria; phylum Bacillota; class Clostridia; order Lachnospirales; family Cellulosilyticaceae; genus JBOFEH01. The sequence goes on along the minus strand of JBOFIR010000008.1, from coordinate 7,434 downwards.
TGGAGGAAGTCTATCATTTAGATTAATATAAACAAAAGGCATTGTAACAAAAAAAGTTACAGTGCCTTTTTTGTGCATGTATAAAAAGAGAAAATAACAGGTGAAATAATCTGAATTTTATGTTAAAATTAGACAATGATAGAATGTACTGTTTGATTAGGTGTAAGCAAATGGCTAGAAAAATAGCTGAGAGAGGACTGGAATACGTGATAAAATAACAAAATTTTGAAGGAGGAATAAGATGAGAATTGTAGATGGACACGCACATGTTTGTAGTAAGAATTTTGATGTTGAGGTATTGAAGAACTATCTAGAGGAACATAAAATTGATCGTGTCGTACTTTGCGGAAAACAACCACATCATAAAAGTGGCTCAAAATACGGGGCACTATCAAAGTGGTGGCGAAAAGGGCGACATGAAGAAAGAAATGTGGCACTTAGCAAGCATTTTGAATTAGAAAATAAAAGAATTCAAGAGATTGCGCGCCAGCTGCCAGAACAGGTCATTGCAACTTATTGGGTCAATCCTCTAGAAGAAGGTTGTGTAGCCCGTTTGGATACTTATTACCAAGAACATCCATTTAGGCTTATCAAACTGCATCAGTGCTGGACACATTTTGATCTTGAAGACAATTGTGTCCTAGAAATTCTTGAGTGGGCGAGGGGACATGAGTGTCCTGTGTTCATTCATCTTCTTTCTCAAGAGCAAATCACAAAATTTATAAAGGTTGCTAATCAGTTCCAAGATGTAAAGTTCATCACGGCACACCTGATCGGTGCAAAAGAAATGATGGTGCAACTAAAGAGTAGAAATGTCTACTTTGACCTCTCTGCACCCGATCGGTATTCACTCAAAACTTTGAGGCAGGTATTGAACCATTTTGGTGCAGCGCGCTTGATTGTAGGAAGTGATGCATCTTATGGGAAACATCATATCGATCAGATTATTGATAAGTTGAAAAAAGCGTCTGCCAAAGAGGTAGAACTTGCCTATATCTGTAGAAAAAATTTGTTACGTGTGTTGGCATTGAATTAAATTGAAAGGGTGTAGGCCGAGTGTGCCTGCACTTTTTTGTAGAACGGATTTTAACCCCATATAGGGTGATAGTTCTTTTAATACCGAAGTGGGGAGTTGCCCACTTGATTAAAACTGATTATAATCTAGAGCAAAAGAGGAAATAACTCCAATACTAAAAGTTATAGAAAGTGAAGAATGATATGAAGTGGGTATCTAAATATCTAGCAAAAATCAATAATCAGCTCATTATGACGATGGGAATGATTATCATAGGCGTACTTGTATTGTTTGGTGTGGTGTTACCACAAAGTATTCAGGTGATCGTCAATGGGCGGATGTATCAGCTTGTGGAGGAGGAGCAACAAGTCTTTCTCACAGTACCCCAGCTTGTGGGTGGACAGCACAATGATGTCTATCATTATGTGATCCAAGAGGAAGCAGATCTATCTGATCAAGAGGCCTATTCCCAGCAGATGCTTCATCATAGGATGATGTACCCCGACTTTTTTGAGAGGGTACAAAAAGAAGCCCAGCAGATGCAAAGCGGTGAGACATTTACTCATCAATATCAGGCGTATAATGAAAATATTTATGTGAGTATCTACAAAAAGGCTACCAATGAGGCAGTTGTATCCTATAAGATTGATAATAGTAGCCGTATGGTTGCCCATGAGATTTTGATGAGTACTTTGGTAGGTGGGATTGGCCTATTCTTGATTTTGATGGTCATTTTTCTCAAGTGGACACATCGGCTCATCAAAAACCTCAAAGATATTCAGCATATTCTAGATACAATCGAAGCTGACAATTTGCATGAGGATATTGTGACAGATAGCTATACACTAGAGATTCAAGAGGTGATTTGTTCGCTCAATCGCATGAGAAAGCGTCTGGATCAAGAGGAGCGGACAAAGCGGCAGCTGATTCACAATATGTCTCACGATTTCAAGACACCACTTGCAGTTATCAAAAACTATGCAGAGGGAATGATAGATGGGGTCTATCCTTATGGAACAGAAGAGGAGACAGCTCGCATTATCTACAAACAAGCAACACGGCTAGAACAGAAGGTGATGGGTCTACTCTATCTCAATCGCCTAGACTATATAGGGAGTCAACAGCGTGAAAATAAGCAACTTGATCTAGGCGCGCTTGTAGAGGAGGTTGCAGACTATATGAGAGATAGTGAGGCGACGTATACGCTCAAGGTAGATGCTGAATCGGCCTGTTTTGTGGGGGATGAGGAGCAGTGGCGTGTCGTGATTGAAAACCTGCTAGAGAATGGGAAGCGCTATGCAAGTCAAATACTTGAAGTAACAGTCAGAGAGGGCTGTATCATGATGTACAATGATGGCCCGCCGATCCCAGAGCAGCTTTTTGAGACAATCTATCTACCCTTTGAAAAGGGAAAAGATGGGGTTACAGGGCTTGGCCTTGCAATCGTGAAAAAGACAGTGGCACTCTATGGTTATCAGATTGTAATAGAGAATGTCAAAGAGGGTGGTGTGCGCTACACAATCACACCACGTATGGGACGAATCACATAATTATTCCGTATTTCATAACTAATTATCCCACAATCATGGTGTATCTTAGGAGATATAAAATGTGTGAGAAGGAGGATGTTATGAAGAAACAGTACCTGGTGTATGGCATGACGTGTGGACATTGTCAGCAAAAAATAGAAGAAGCATTAAGGTGTATACAAGGCGTTAAGAATGTGAAGGTGAGCCTCAAACAAAAGAAAGTTACTATTTGGTATGATGAACAAATGGTTGAGGCAAGGCAACTTGAGCAAGCTATGGCGGCTTTGGACTATGAAGTGATTGAATATGTAGAAGGTGACCAGCAAGAATCCAAAACATCTGGAGTAGTGTCTATTGTAATCGGGTTACTCGTGATACTACTCATTGGGCGATTTATACCAGATTTATCGATGATCTTGACACAAGGTAAGCAGCTGAGCCTATTTGTACTCTTTGTAATAGGGATCACCACATCGTTTCATTGTATCTCCATGTGCGGAGGGATTGCACTCTCACAGGTCGTAGCAGAGCAGCATAATATGAAGCGTCATATCATGTACAATCTAGGGCGTGTGATATCGTATACGCTATTAGGCGGGATCGTAGGCTTCTTAGGTGCAGGTATTACTTTGGGCAATCGTATGTATGGTGTAGTTCCGGTCATACTAGGTATACTCATGATCGTGATGGGGCTTGGTAATGCAGGGATTCTTAATAGGAATACGCTTCCCTTTTTACAGCGATTGAATAAACCTATTGCAAGGTTCAAAGGAAAGTTAAGTACAGGACAGGGTCCTTTTGTATTAGGATTGGTCAATGGACTGATGCCATGTGGACCATTACAGTTGATGCAAATCTATGCTTTAAGCACAGGCAGTTTTGTAGCAGGTGCAATGGCAATGTTTGCTTTTAGCTTAGGGACGGTGCCGCTCATGTTAGGGATGGGAGCTTTTATTCATAAGCTTTCTGCAAAGTCTAGGATGGCAATCTATAAAGTAGGTGGTTATTTAGTTGTATTTCTAGGATTAAGTATGATGACAAATGGGCTTGCAACACTAGGTATTAATCTAGCATGGCCTATGAACAATACTAGCGTAAGTAGAGGGAATGCAAGCGGTAGTTGGCAAAGGAGTGATGTAAGCGAAGGTGGTATACGCATGGAAGATGGCTATCAGGTGATTGAGGTGGATGTGACGCCAAGAGGTTATCAGGATCTGGTGATGCAAAAAGGTATTCCAGTCAAACTCATCTTTAATGCGGAGCCAGGAGTGCTTAATGGGTGTAACTATGCCTTGCAGATTCTAGAGTATGATATCTTAACAACACTTCAAGATGGACAAACTGTCATTACTTTTGATCCTGTGGAAGAAGGTAGATTTGTGTACTCTTGCTGGATGGGAATGATTCGTCATACAATCACAGTAGTAGATGGACCTGTAGAAGATTATAAGCAATATGGCGTTCCAAACCAGCAAGTAGATGATGGTTATGGCTTTGGAAGTGGGTGGCGTTGCCACTAGAAAGGTGCCAAGCGTAGGAAAGGACAAGGTGAGATGATCAGGATTGGTATAGTAGAAGATGAAGAGGATTTGAGGCAGATTGTCAAAGGCTATCTTGAAAAAGAAGGGTATGAAATCTATACCTATGCATCAGCGGAGGAGGCAATCCCTGATCTGGATCAGATGCATCTATGGTTATTAGATATTATGCTGCCTGGACAAAGTGGCTATGAGTTGATGGAGCAAATCAAAGCAAAAGCTAGGCACATCCCCGTTATTTTTGTATCGGCAAGAGATCAGAGCTTTGATAGGATACTAGGGCTTGAGAAAGGTGGAGAGGATTATATCACGAAGCCTTTTGTTGTGAAGGAGCTTGTACTGCGTGTCAAAAAAATTCTAGAAAGGTGTTATCAGCAGACGAATCAGATAGAAGTGGCGGGATATCAAATTCAGCTTGATACACATAAAGTCTATGACGGTGCACACTTATTAGAACTGTCCAATCGGGAATATAAGCTGCTCATCCTACTGCTCAAAAATAAAAGTAAGCCGTTTACAAGAGATGAGATACTCAATCAAGTGTGGGAGCCAGGATACTTTGGCAGTGATCGGGTAGTAGATGATCTTGTAAGACGTCTACGAAAGAAGATGCCAAGGCTTCAGATGGAGACGATCTATGGCTATGGGTACCGTCTAGAGTTTTAAGATCAAAAAGATAGAATATTTCTTACAAAGCTTTACACAGGAAGAGATAAAAGGGATAATTGTAAAGAACAACAAATCACTTGTGAGAAGTTATTGGAGAAGGTAGGGGATAAAAATGAAGTACAAAAATATCTTATTTTTGTTAGCAGATGACCAACGCTTTAATACCATTCATGCACTAGGCAATGAGGCGATTCATACACCAAACTTAGATCGCCTCGTACATATGGGAACAAGTTTTACACAGGCACATATTCCATCAGGGACGAGCGGTGCAGTCTGTATGCCAAGCCGCGCAATGATCCATAGTGGTAGAACATTATTCCACTTACAAAGCAATGGGGCTAACATTCCCCATGAACATATCACATTGGGAGAGACACTGCTTGAGGCAGGGTACTATAGCTGTGGGATTGGGAAGTGGCACAACGGACCTACTTCTTATGCACGGAGCTTCTCGGATGGGGACAATATTTTCTTTGGAGGGATGTGGGATCACTGGAATGTGCCAATCTCTCACTTTGACTACACAGGAAGCTACAACAATCTGAAAAAGCAGATTCGTAACGATGGGTTTAGCAAAAATGTGAGTCATGTTCATTGTGATGAGATACCAGCAGGGGTACACTCCACAGAACTTTTTTCATCTAAGGCGCTTGAGAAGCTTCAAGAGAGACCAAAGGATCAGCCGTTCTTCATGTATGTGTCTTATCTGGCACCCCATGATCCAAGGAGTATGCCAGAGGCATTCCAAAATATGTACCAAGCAGAAGAGATGACATTACCCAAAAGTTTTGTGACGGAACATCCTTTTGAGATTGGTGTGGAAAATATTCGTGATGAAAAGTTAGGGCCTTATCCAAGGCAGGAGCAGGATATCAAACAGCATATTGCAGATTATTATGCGATGATTACCCATCTGGACTATCATGTAGGGACAATACTAGACTATCTTGAAGCAGAAGGCATACTGGAAGATACCTTGATTATCTATGCAGGGGATAATGGTCTAGCTGTAGGTGGTCATGGCTATCTAGGAAAGCAAAGTCACTATGACCATAGCCTGCGTATCCCGCTCATCATGGCTGGTGCAGGCATCCCAAAAGATAAGCGTATCGATAGCTATGTGTATCTCATGGATATTTATCCAACCTTGTGTGACTGGATGGGCATCCCTATTCCAGAGTCAGTAGAGGGCAAGAGTATGGTGCCTCTTATCACAGGAGATAAGGCATGTACAAGAGATAGTCTATACTTTGCGTATGAGGATCTGATTAGAAGTGTCAAACAAGATGGCTATAAGCTCATTAAGTATAAGCGAGCACCTGAGCATACACAACTATTTGATCTCACCAAGGATCCAGATGAACTCCATAATCTTTATGGTGGTGTGGGCTATGAGGAGAAGCAGCAACAACTAGGTGACTTGATGGCTACATACAAAGCATCATGGGAGGATACCGATCATCCGTTCACACATTCTTTCTGGCAGGAATAAACACGCAAAAAAAGAGCATACATCCGAATATGTATGCTCTTTTTGTTTTATAACGGTTTAGTGAAGGGGGGTATCTTCAAATACCGTATTTGCTGTGATCCATTGTTCCATTCGAATATGAGCAACAAAACCAAAAATGCCAAATGTAATGATACTTAAGAACCACCACCATAGCCAGTGACCAATGAGCTCCTGAGGGTTACCAATGAACTTGAGACGTTTGCCACAGATGACGGTGTGGTGTTGTGTCGCTTTGTACTTCATACACAGAGCCCATGGGTAGGCTATACCGAGTGTACCAATACAAATGAGCAGGAATTTTATATTTAAGATGACATAATCCTTTACGGTTTTGTCAAAGTATGAGTCGTATTTCTTTTTGTTTGTAATAATAGATGAGCATTTTTCCATGATACCGCCTCCTTTGGGGATGTACTGAAAATCAAGTCAAGTAATCTACTGATGAGTAGTATACACGCTTTAGTGGGCAACACGCAACTGTGATATTATGGAAAAAATAAAAATCACCTCTAATCAGTAGTTAGAGGCGATTTAGTGCGATTGATTGCGTTATTTCCAAAATGGTGTTTCAAATCCAACTTCTTCTGAAACAAAACGCTTACCACCTGTTTGATCATAGTGTCTTAGCGTCTTAAAGATGTATTTTCTTCCTACCAGTAGGATAGGCACGTTGGCAAATACAACCATGATATTTACAAGGTCTGAGATATACCAGACGTTACCCAGTTCTAAGCCTGCTAATACTGAGAGAATACCAAATGGCACGAAGAGTAGAGCTCCTAATGCACGAATAAACCAAGTAAAGCGTGGACTTTTGGTGATACAGTTGGCTGAGATCTCTGCAAAGAGAATCATACCGATCAATGTCGTAAAGGCAAAGAGTGCATAACACAGCGAAAGAATGATGGTCACAATGTTATCAAACTGTGTACCTGGTACAAGGTGTGATACGGAGCTCAGATAAAGTGACAGCTTAGATGCACTGAGTGTTTCCCAAGCGACACCTGTATCGACTGCCCAGATACTTGCCATGACGACAACAAAGGCAGTCATAGTGCAGATTACCATTGTGTCTAAGAAGACACCGATCGCTTGGATAAAGCCTTGTTCACAAGGATGCTCTGTCTCAGAGATGGCAGCGGCCATAGTGATAGTCCCCTGGCCAGC
>JBOFIR010000007.1:0-7690 GCA_051650265.1 Cellulosilyticaceae bacterium | reverse complement strand
ATAACATGCAAGATTAATCAAAATACCCTTCGAGCATTATCAAGTGATGCAAACACAACAGATGGAAGAAGAGTTTCAGCAGCTTGTATAGATGAGGTTGGTGCTGCCAAAGATGGAGGACTCATTGAATCCATGACATCAGGTATGCTATCAGTTCAAAACAGACTTTTAATACTAATCAGCACCAGCTATCCAAACACCCAGAACCCATTCCTAGAATGGACTGACTATAGCAAGAAGGTAATTGATGGTGTGGTTGATGATGAGAAGCTCTTTGCGATGCTCTACAGCCTAGATGAAAAAGATGAAATGACTGTAGAAAACTTTATGAAGGCTAATCCGTTACAAAGTACATTAGAAGATGGCAAGGAGTACCTAGAAAGTGAATATAAAAAGGCACTAGAAATGGGTGGGGCAAAGCTGACCTCATTCAAGTGTAAGCATTTAAATATTTGGCTTGATGGCATGATTGGAGAAATCTATATCCCTACAGAGGAAGTCAAGAAATGCCGACTGCACGAGCCTTTTGATTGGTGTGGTAGACAAGTCTATATAGGCATTGACCTTGCTATGACTACGGATAACTGTTCTGTTGCGATGGTAACTGAGGAGGCAGGGAAGGTATATGCAAATGTGTGGGCATTCATCCCTGCAGATCGTGTAGAGGAGAAGACACGTATTGAGAAGGTCGATTATCGGGCTATGATTAGGAATGAAAACTGTTTTGCTTGTGGTGAAAATGTGGTTGACTATGGCTTTATAGAAAGCTTTATATTGGGCTTAGAAGAGAAGTATGGTGTGGTTATTATGGGCATTGGCTTTGATAGATATAACTGCCTCAGTACAGCACAGAAGCTAGAAAGTAGTGGGCATGAAACCACAGAGATTAAGCAGCATTCAAGTGTATTACATAGCCCTACTAAGCTACTAGAGGAGTTGGTTCTCACCCAACAGTTTGGATATGAAAATAACAGATTATTAGAAGTGAACTTTGCTAATGCAAGGTGTTTATATGATACGAACCTGAACAGATACGTCAATAAGAAGAAATCAACTGGCAAGATAGATATGGTGGCTTCACTCATTAATGCCCTCTATTTACTTGAGATAGATATGCTTCAGGAGGACTTTGTGGTTCAGGTGTTTTAATGAAGGGAGATGAATATGTCATTAAAGGACTTCTTTCAGAAAGAGCGTGTGGAAGTCACAACACAAGAGCTGGACCTTCATCTAGAGGGAGCTGAATATACAACAGTAAAGAAAAATACCATAACAAGAGAACAAGCTATAGGGCTCCCATCCGTTTATGCAAATGTGGAGCTTATTAGTAATGTGATATCTAATCTTGAAGTCAAGCTTTACAAGGAATCATCAGGAAGTGTTGAAGAAGCTAAGGGAGATAAGCGTGTGGAATTATTAAATGATTCTCCTAATGATCTCATGAGTGGTGATGAACTTAAGAAGGCTATGGTTAGAGATTACTTATTAGACGGATCTTGTTATGTTTACATACATGGGCAAGGCTACCCAAAAGAAAGGTGGTCATTGCATTATATCCCAACCACAGATATTAGCCTTTTATACTCGCCTGATGTGATCTTTAAAACAGTAACAGTTTGTGTGCAGGGCAATCCCTACAATACGGACAACTTTGTTATTTGCACAAAGAATACGTCTGATGGGGTGAAAGGTAAAGGGATTGTGGTTGAGTGTAATGCTATCCTTAAACAGGCACTTGATAATATGAACTATACAACCCAGACAATGGGAAATGGTGGGGTAAAGCGTGGGGTTCTTCAAAGTACAAGACGACTGACTGCAGAGGCAATTGGTGAGTTAAAGAAGGCTTGGAAAAGGCTCTATGAGCAGAACAATGACTGCATTGTACTGAATGAGGGGATCACCTACCACGAACTCCAGCAAACAGGGGCAGAAATGCAGATGATTGAAAGTAAGAACGCTATAGATGCAGACATATGTCGGCTATTCAATGTGCCAGTTAATATGTTTGACTCTACGATCCCAGAAAATGTGTGGGATGCTTTTGTGAAGTTGGCAATCATGCCTATTATCAATAAGTTTGAGAAGGCTATCAATAAAGCCTTGCTAACTACAGAAGAACAGGGCAAATATTACTTTGCCTTTGATACCAAGCAGCTTAATAAGGGAGATATTGAAAAACGCTTCAAGGCTTATGAAATAGCCCTTAAAAATGGGTTTATGACACCTTCCGAGGTTCGTTTTGAAGAGGATCTCAATGAGATTGAATCATTAAACTTCGTAAAGTTGAGTTTAGGTGATGTCTTGATGCATATTGAATCAGGAGAAATCTATACGCCTAATACAAACACCACTGTGGATCGAGGAAACACCAATATGGTGCAAAAAGATCAAAGAGTGGTGAAAGGAGGTGAAAAAGATGGAGCTAGAGGTGAGAAGTGATGGGAAAATTGAGGTTAGTGGTTATGTTAATGCTATTGATCGCTATTCAAAGGAGCTCTACGGCGCGAAAGGTAAGTTTATTGAAAAAGTCGCACCCACAGTATTTCAAAGGGCTTTAGAAAAGGCAAGTAATGTGGATATGTTATTGAATCACGATATGCGGCGAAAGCTGGCCAGCGTTGAGGAACGGACTTTAGAGTTAAAAGAGGACGCTATTGGACTTCATGCAAAAGCAGTCATTAGTGATGAGGAAGTGATTAAGGAGGCTGAATGTGGTAATCTAAAGGGCTGGTCATTTGGCTTTAGAGCATTAGAGGATCGCTGGGAAGATAATGCTAGTGTGGCAAAGCGTACACTAGCAGATATTGAACTCCTTGAAGTATCACTCTTAACGATTGAGCCAGCTTATATCGCAACGTCGGTGCAGGTAAGAAGTAATGATGTGGAGCAAAGATGCATTAGGGATAAGCCGGATGTGAAGGAGTGTGATGTAGAACTAGAGGATGATAGAAGTTTAGTAGCTACTAAGGTGTGGCTATTAAAGAATGCAATGGTGAGTTAATGGGTGTATAATAAAATAAATAAGTTTTGTGGAGGGTTATAATGAGGTGTAAAATAATTGGGGTGATTATAGTTTTAATTTTGGGAGGAATTTTTTATACCAATACTTATAATATTACAGAAGAGAATATAAGGCTTGCTGTTTCAGATCAAATTGGTGTTTCAGAAAATGATATAGAATTAATTAAGGAAATCGAGGCAAATAACCTTAAAGCGTTAATTTTTAGAGATAAACAAAGAAAATCTGCAATAGGATTAGCTGTTTTGGAAAAAGGCATAGTTGGTAAATATAGAAGGCCTGAAATATGTAATGGCAATGAAAGATATATAACAGCTAAGAGATATTTGGGCAAAACTAATATAGTTATAGCCGGAGATAATAGAGATGGTAGATTGTCGTCTATAAAATTTGAGAACAGCATACATGAAAGTGTAGAGATTGAACAGGGTTTATTTGTAAAGATATTGCATGTAGAGCCAGGGGAAGCCTATAGATACTATAATAACAATAATGAAGCAGTTGAGTGGTAGTAAGAAATATTCTTTAAAGTTATAAATGTAAACAAATTGAGATTTAGCCATGGTACACCCGAGAGGTGTACTTTTTTTATACCCAAATTTAAAACTAGAAAGGATGACTAAATGAAAGTATTACTAGAAAAAAGAAGTAAGTTAATTGAAAAAGTGGAGGCTATCATGAATGTGGCTGAAACTGAGAAGAGAGCCTTCTCAAAGGAGGAATTGGATAAAATTAATGGTTACACAGAAGAAGTAAATCAGATTGATGGAACGATTCAGGCCCAGAAGGAAGCAAGGGCACTTATGACCACAATTAAGGAACCAGCTTCACCAACTAAAGAGCCAAGAACTTCCCTTTTAGAGGAAATCAGAGCCTTACAAGCAGATGCAAATAAGGAAGTGGAGCTTGGTACGAGAGAGATTCGAGATGGCACACATACATTTTCTAATGATGCAATGGGATCAGGAAATGCGCCAACTGAAATTATCAGTAAGACCACATTTGCAGACTATATCTTAGATAAGCTTGCCTATATCTCTCCACTCTATGGCGCTGTGCGTCACGAGCGATTTGGTAACAGTAAGCACCAAATTCCAGTACAGGCAAACAAGCTAGGAAAGTTTGTCCCTATGAAAGAATTAGCAGAGTATACAAAACAAGTGGCAACCTTTGAGCCTATCAAGTTAGAAGCACACAAGTTTGGAACACTCATTACTTTCTCTCAAGAAGTTTTAGAAGATACAGGCTACAATGTGGAAGGTGAGTTAATGAGGCAGTTGGCTGAGTCTTATGGCATTACATTAGATGAATTGATTGTAAAGGGGAATGCAGAGTACCGAGTGAATGGGCTCAATGACTTTAGTGTGGAAGATGGTTCTAAAGAGGTGAAACTACCAGCCAAACTTACACCTGAAACACTCACAGAGATTTACTTTGCACTTCCTATCAGATATCGCCACACAGCAACCTGGGTAATCTCCGATCAAACAGCCAAGGCCCTAACAGATATGAAATTTGAAGATGGCAGACCAGTATTAGTCACATCATTTAATGGTTCGCCATTTGGAGCAACAAGCACAATCTTAGGCAGACCAGTTATCATTAATGAGTATGTGGCAGAACTTAATGAGTCAGGAACAGCAATTTTCTTTGGTGATCTTAAACGTTCACTCATTGTGGGTGAAAGAAAAGCCCTATCACTCCAGAAGTCTACAGAGTATGGCTTTATTAGAGATGAGATTGCTATTAAGGCCAACATGAGGCTGGATATTAAAAAGGCATTAGGTGAAACAATGGTACTTGGAACATCAAGTGCAGCTACTAAGAGTAAATCAAAGGTAGCTTAGTATGAAGCTTTCAGAAATAACTCTGCCTATTGTAAAAGAATACTTAAGGCAAGATGGTGATGAGGATGATCGACTCATTGAAGCTATCATTAATGGTTCTAAAGCCTATGTAGCCAACTATACAGGGCAGACTATAGAGGAGTTAGAGAATCAAGAAGATGTGGCTATTTCTGTACTGGTGCTTGTGGCAGAATTCTATGATAGTGTGACTTGTTGTTAATTGAAAAGATTGACCTAATCAGTAGTGACTGATTGGAACTATTATTATGAGCAAGTGGAATGAGAGAGTAACGTCTCGAAACGCTTCCCTTGATACTCCGAATAGCATTTTTATGAGTAAACATTCAAGTGTTATAAGCTCGGTAAAGTCGACTGAGAGTGTACCGTAAGGTCTAAATTAGATACACGAAAAGCGAACCAGAGGTGGTCGAGTACATGATAGGTCGGAGGTCTATAAAATATCCATGGTTAGTATGTTCAACGTGAACTGACAAAGTTAAGAAAGTAAGGGTCTAGAAGAATGATATTCAGAAATGAATAAGCTACTCAAAATGTAGTGTTGGCGTGGATGAGTAAGATTTGTCGTTATGAAAATCCATATAGCATTATAGGTGCTATACCCCCAACAGGCTTATATTAACAACCTAAAGATATATGCAAAGATAATAATAATGGAACAAGGAAAGCCTAGGATATGGAGGTTTTACTATCGATGAAATAGTGATAAGGAAAGGATTCGCTCTATAACTTATCTTAACCTAGGTGAGAGTGGTGGCATGAAGTGAAAAAGTATTTTGTAATGAAATACACAGCGATAGCCACTAGACAATTAAATATAGTAGAAAATAATAACGGAATAATTCAAGTTTCGCGTAAGACTAATAGATATGAAAACTTCTAAGTGATAATTACCACTTAGAAAGGAAGTAATAGCCTTGAAGGAAAAGCATAAAAGAAAGAAGAAACAACTTCTAAGAAATAATGAATACTATGACTTTCAACAGATACTAGATGAATTATACGATAAATCACAAAGAAAGCATAGCTTTACTAACCTCATGAATCATATTACGTGTAGAGAAAATATATTACTGGCATATAGGAATATAAAGAAAAATAAAGGCTCAAATACTAAAGGAACTGATAAGAAAACCATAGTAGATATTGAAAAAATGAACGATGATGAGATAGTACAGTTAGTACAAAGTAAATTGAAAAATTACATGCCGAAAAGTGTTAGAAGAGTAGAAATTCCTAAGCCAAACGGCACAATGAGACCATTAGGAATCCCTTGTATTGAGGACAGAATTATTCAACAGAGCATAAAGCAAATATTAGAGCCTATCTGTGAAGCAAGGTTTCATAAGCATAGCTATGGATTTAGACCTAATAGAAGTACACACCATGCGGTGGCTCGTTCTATGAGACTTATAAATCTTAGTAAACTACATTATGTCGTAGACATAGATATCAAAGGGTTCTTTGATAATGTAAATCACGCTAAACTAATAAAGCAACTTTGGACACTTGGAATCAGAGATAAGGAACTATTGTGTGTTATAGGCAAAATGTTGAAGTCAGAAATACAAGGAGTAGGTATTCCTGAAAATGGTGTACCGCAAGGTGGAATTATCAGTCCATTACTATCAAATGTAGTTTTGAATGAGTTAGACTGGTGGATAGGAAGCCAATGGGAAAACTTTAAGACTCGAAAAGACTACTCAGAAAAATACGTGAATATCAAGAGAACAACTACTCTAAAAGAAATGTTTTTGGTAAGGTATGCAGATGATTTTAAGATATTTTGTCGAGATTACAAGACTGCACAGAAAGTATTTATAGCTACAAAACAGTGGCTGAAGGATAGGTTAGAATTAGAAGTTAATATTGAAAAATCAAGAGTGACAAATTTAAGGAAAAATCATACCGATTTTTTAGGATTTAAACTAAAGGCTAAGAAAAAGGGCAAAGATGACAAGTATGTATGCAAATCTAATATAAGTGATAAAGCAAAGAAAATGTTGAAGGACAAACTTAAGAAACAGGTATTAGTATTACAAAAAAGTCCTACAATTAAAGAAGCAAGTAAACTTAATGCAATGATATTAGGTATGCATCAGTATTATAAAATAGCAACTCATGTGTCACTAGATTTTAGAAATATCAGTTATAGAATTACGAGAAATATTGATATAAGGCTAAGAAGAAATTTATCTAGTCAGGACAAAAGAAATACAACGTATAGGCGTATATACAAAGGATATGAAGGGAAATGCCGCACAATTTGTGACATAACGATATATCCTATATATGGATGTAAAACATGTCATCCAATGAATTTCAGTCAACAAATATGCAATTATACAGAGCAAGGTAGAAGTGTTATTCATGAAAAGCTAAATGGAATAACACATTTGATAAAATATATTTTGAGAGCCTACTCTAGGGAAAACGTAGAAATGTTTGATAATAGCATTTCATTAATTGTAGCTCAAAGAGGTAAGTGTGCTATTACAGGTAGACAATTAATACCTCAGAATATGGAGATACATCATAAAGTAATGAAATCACAAGCGGGTACTGACAAATATGAAAATTTATTGTGGCTTTCACATGAAGGACATAAGTTGGTACATGCAGTGGAGACTACTATAATTAATAAGTATCTAGAAAAGCTTAGATTAGATAATAAACAGGTTAAGAAATTAAACAAATTAAGATGCTTAGTAGGAAATTCTGATATTATTTTGGACATATAATGTCCTTAACGAAATATATAATTGTTGGAACGCCGTATGAGGTGAAAGTCTCACGTACGGTG
>JBOFIR010000006.1:0-5126 GCA_051650265.1 Cellulosilyticaceae bacterium | reverse complement strand
CTACTTATTGGAGGGATTGCTGTAACAGGAGTAGTTGGGCGAAGTACAACTGCAGCAGCAACAAATCTTAGGGGCCCTAAAAATGGCCAAATTGTTAAAGTTGCAACTGCAGGCATTACAGATATTCAGTCAAAAGTAGCGGCTTCAGGTGTACTAGAAGCACAAGATGAACAAATTATCTATGCCGAGGGTAACAATCAAGTTGAAACAGTACATAAATCAGTAGGAGATCAAGTTAAAAAAGGGGATCTTATACTGAGTTTTAAGACAGATTCACGCCAAAAGCTAGAGCGAGAACTTGAAAAGTTAGGGCTTCAAATGCAGAATGCTCAAATAGCTTTAGATCAACTACAAAGTCACTCTAAATCTGAGGTGCTTAATGCACAAAGTAATGTGAGTACCATAAAAAAGGCTATAGATGATTTGGAACAAAATAGTGTTCAAACCCAAAGGAATGTAGAAAGTACGCAAAAAGACTTAGAGACAGCGCAAAAAGATTATGCACTTATCAAAGAACTCTACGATAATGGGTTAGCGGCGGAAAAGGAACTTATAACGGCGAACCAGCAAATCACAACATTGACAGATCGCATGAGTCAACTTAATGAATCAATTGATTCATTAAGCCGTGAAAAGGAAACGACACAACTTAAATATGAAACTGCAATATATAACCTTGAAGTCCTACAAGGCAGTGAGCCAGATCAAACCAAAATAGCAAACATTAAGATGAAACAAAATGAGATAAAGAATCTTGAATTACAAAAGGTTGGGTTACTCGAAGATCTTGAAAAAGCCCAGGTTAAAGTGACTGCACCTGCAGATGGTATTATCACGGAACTTACACTTGAAGCGGGCCAGCTTGTAAGCGGGGGGAGCATTCTTTTTAAGACAATTGACCCAACGGTACTAAAAGTTGAATGTGGCATATCACCTTATTATGCGACACAGTTGGAGGTAGGATTAGAAGCAGTTATAAAATACAACGGCTCTCGTGTTATTGAGATTCCAGGAGAGATTTCTCAGATTGCACCAATGGCACAAACACAAAGTAATGGTACAAGCCAAACAACAACATTACCAATAGAAGTTTCAGTGGCAGGGGATTTAAAAGGATTAAAGCCTGGACTTGTTGTGGATGTAAAGATTATTACAGAGGATGTGAAAGATGTAGTTGCGGTACCACTACTTGCAACTATGGAAGACCAGGATGGTGAAACATACCTCTTTGTAGTCAAAGATGATTTTACTTTGGAAAAACGCTATGTTAAACAAGGTGCATCTAACAATACTTTTGTACAGGTATCTGATGTTAAGGAAGGCGAACAAGTGGTTACAAATCCAACAGAGGCACTAGAAACAGGGACTGTTGTTAATTACCAAAGTACGCAGACGGAAGATGGTGTTTTAAATGATTGAAATTTCAAAGATGAATAAGGTATATCGTAATGGGAAACTACAGTTGCAGGCCTTATTTGATGTGGATTTTGAAGTTAAAAGTGGTGAATTTGTTGCAATTATGGGACCATCGGGTTCTGGGAAAACAACCTTCCTCTCCATATTAGGTTGTCTTGATAACTCCTCTGAAGGGGAATATATTTTAGATGGTGTGAGTGTGTCTCAGCTTAAGGATTATCAATATGCAAAAATACGTAATGAAAAGATCGGCTTTGTTTTTCAAGCGTTTAATCTGCTTCCAAAACAGACAATTTTAGAAAATGTAGAAGTGCCCATGATGTATGGCGGGGTAAAGCCAAAAGAGCGTCGTCAACGCGCACAGGAGGCACTTGAGCATGTTGGATTAGGAGATCGCGTTAAGCATAAGCCAAATGAGATCTCTGGTGGGCAGAAGCAACGGGTTGCTATTGCACGTGCACTGGTGAACAGACCCGCTATATTACTGGCTGATGAACCAACAGGGAATCTAGATAGTAAGTCAAGTGTAGAGATAATGAGAATCTTTCAGAAACTTAATGATGAAGGTGCTACAATTATTATGGTTACCCATGAACCAGAAATTGCAGCCTATACCAAACGTAAGGTAGTCTTTAGGGATGGTCGCATTGTAGAAGATGAAGCGATCGACCAAAAACGTATCGAACAGGAGGTACGAGGATGAATTTTGTAGAATGTATCAAGAGCGCGGTTTCACAGTTACTGAGTAATAAGATGCGAACACTATTGACAATGCTTGGTATGTTTATTGGTATTGGGGCGGTAATCATGGTATTATCTGTTGGACAGGGTGTAAAGACGATGATGCTTGGCACATTTGAAGATGTAGGAAAGGGTGCCGTTCAGATCCGCGCAAAGAATTATAGTATGGAGAACATGCTTACGCAGGCAGATTTAGATGCAATCGTTGAAATGCCAGAGATCCGTGATGCGATCTTTATCGATTCTGGTTACTACACCACTTTGCAAGATTATAAGAAAGAAGAAAAAGGTGGTATTGTTAGCGGGATTCCTTACAATTTTGATACAGTGCAGGCTTTGAATATCGTTGCAGGACGTAATTTTTCAAAAAGAGAAGATGAAAGTAAATCAAAGGTTATTATTGTATCAGAGACGTATGCTAAAGCTGTTTTGGGATCTGATGATAAGACTGGGGTATTAGGAAAGACTATAGAACTCAAGATTATGGGTGAAACCCAAGAGTTTGAAATCGTAGGATTAGTTGAAGCCATGACGTTTCCTGGGATGCCTGAAGAGATGATTCCCCTAATCTTTTACATTCCATTTGGAACAATGGATCAGATTGTCAATTTCGGTGATTTTAGAAGCTATGAAGGGGCATTCATGGTTGAAGAGGGCTATGATCCTAATGAGATTGCCTACCAAGTGGGTAGACTGTTAGATAAGCGTCATAAGACGGATAATGGCTATCAGGTGAACTCTGCAATGACCATGATTAGTCAGATGGATAATGTGATGACATTAGTAACGAGCTTTATTGGATTTGTTGCTGCAATTTCACTCTTGGTTGGTGGGATTGGAATCATGAATATTATGCTGGTCACAGTTAAAGAACGTACGAGGGAGATCGGCGTACGCAAGGCATTAGGTGCCACTAATAAAGAAATTCTACGACAATTTCTTATAGAAGCAATTATATTAACATTATTAGGTGGTATCATAGGGATGTTCTTAGGTTATATTGGAGGAAGTGCAATAGGGTTAGCCTTTGGGATCAATGTGGTATTAACCTGGGAGATGGTTGTTTTTGCAGTAGGGACATCAAGTGTAATTGGTATTGCTTTTGGTGTTTATCCTGCTAAACAGGCGTCTAGATTAGATCCAGTAGAGGCATTGCGCTATGAATAGGAGGCATTGTATGGGAAGAAAATATGTAGCATTGTTGATAGGTGCGGCGCTTTTAATGACAGCGTATACACCAATACTAGCAAAAGAACCTACAACGAGTAAGGTAGCGCTATCTGATAAGACGCTTACACTTAATGAAGCGATTAAAAAGGCACAGATTCATAGTATTCAATTGAAACAAAATGAAAGAGCTTATGAATTAAACAAGGAAAAAACTGATTTTGCATTTAATTCAGGGATCTATGAGCTTTGGGCGATCAATGACTCAAATTTAAGTTATACGCAAAAGCAAAAAGGCATTTTAGAAGAACAAATTGCGTTAGATGTTACAAAGAGTTTTGAGGGGATAACCGCTCAAATTCAACAACTCCATATGCTCAAAGAGCAACAAAATGTTCAGGAGAAACTGTATTTAAAGGCAGAGATTGAGTTTAAAGCAGGTCGCAAAAGCACATTGAGTTTAGAACAAGGGACTATAGATTTACAAAAAACACAAGATGCCATTCATAATTTAGAAAAAGATTTGGAACTCTCTTATTCTAAATTGGGGACCATGGTGGGTATGAATGTCACAGGGTATGTATTAGAAGTACCATCGTATCACTACGAGCCTTTTAGTACAAAGCTAACACTCGATCAGTTTTCAAGAAGTAGTGCAAATGATCATATTGCAGTATGGCGTGCGGCAGAACAAGTAAAAATAGCATATCTTCCTATATATACGAATGACTATATGGAATTGATCAATCAGTTAGAAAATCGTAAGCAGGCAGAGGACCAACAAGAATTGACAATCCAACAACTTGAAGAGCAGATTCGACGTCTTTATGTGGAAACACAAAAATTACAGGCAGATTATGATATGCTTTTCAAACAAGTTGAACTCGGCAAAAAAGAAATAGAGGCAAGTCGTATACGCTTAGAAAATGGCATGATTTCTCAACTGGATTATGACCAGCAAGTATTAGGGCTCATGCAAAATGAAATGCGACTCGACCAGATGCTTACTACCCAAGTTAATAATGTAAAGTTATTAAAAAAACCGTATCTTATTTCCAGTGTAGGCGGTTTCTAAAATACAAAGACTATCCAGTGAGTGGGTAGTCTTTTTTATTAGACAAACTTTTAAAAAATTTATTGACAAATAAATTAATTTTGTTATTATTATATCTATAGTAGTTCTAATTAATACTACTAAAAATAAACATGTAGTGATTCGAGAGGAGTAGTCAATATGAGAGAGATAAAAATAGGAATTGTTGGTTACGGCAATATTGGTAGAGGTGTAGAAGCTGCTATCAAGCAAAATCCAGATATGAAATTATCTGCAGTATTTACAAGAAGAGCGCCAGGCACATTGGCTATTAATACACCAGATGTACCTGTTGTACATATGGACCAATTAGAATCTTACAAAGATGAAATAGATGTGATGATTTTATGTGGTGGTTCTGCAACGGATCTTCCTGTTCAAGGACCAGAGATTGCAAGTTTATTTAATACAGTAGATAGTTTTGATACACATGCTCGTATCCCAGAGTATTTTGCTAATGTAGATGCAGCGGCCAAAACTTCAGGGAAAGTTGGAATGATTTCTATTGGATGGGATCCAGGTTTATTTTCAATGATCCGTATGATGGCAGGAGCTATTCTTCCAGAGGGGGAAGATTATACATTTTGGGGTAAAGGTGTAAGTCAAGGACATTCAGATGCTATTCGTCGTGTACCAGGAGTAAAAAATGGTATTCAATATACGATTCCTGTAGATGAAGTTGTAGAGCGTGTAAGAAATGGAGAAAATC
>JBOFIR010000005.1:0-36925 GCA_051650265.1 Cellulosilyticaceae bacterium | reverse complement strand
GCATTTGCTCTTCAATACATTGGTGAATGTGGAGCCGGATGGACAAATCTCACCGAATATCGCAAAGAGTTGGACATTGGATAGCCAGACCAATACAGTAACAGTCAAGTTAAATGACAATATTATGTGGCATGATGGTAAGAAGTTGACAGCAGAAGATGTGGCCTTTACGATTGATACCATCAAAGGTGCAAGTGAGTCGCCTTACAAAAAGGCTGTTTCTAATATGGCGAATGTGCAGGTAGTAGACCCTGTAACACTCACCATTGCTTATAGACAACCTTTTAGTGGTGTGTACCAAACACTCTTTTTCCCAGTCATCCCAAAGCATATCTATAATGTAGGGGTAGCTGAGGCAAAAGTACTCACCCCTGTAGGCAGTGGTCCTTATAAATTCTCAAGTATGGTGCCACTTAAGTCATTAGAGCTGGTGAGCAATGCGCAGTATTTTAAAGGCGCACCTCACATTCCTGAGATTCATGTGATGCTCATACCTGATCAGGAAAGTAGCCTACATGCCTTTGAGCAAAATCTCATAGATGTGATCTATACAGATGTAATGGACTGGGGCAAATATGCCAAAGATAAGTCTGCACAAATCTATGAGCTGCCATCGAATAACTATGAATTTATGGCACTCAATTTTAATAGACCCAAATTTCAAAATGCGAATATTAGACAAGCGATGGTATATAGTTTAGACCGTCAGGAGCTGGTCAATATTTTCTACCTTGGAAATGGAACGGTGACAGATACACCGATTAGCCCCACTTCATACCTGTATGACCGTACACTTCTGGTTAAGGAGTATGACAAGGAGAAGGCAAAATTTCTACTTGCCCAGGAAGGGTATCAATTTGATGAAAAGACCAAGCTTTTTGTGAAAAATGATATACCACTATCCTTTACACTTCTTGTGAACCAGGAAAATAAAGAGCGTATTAAGGTAGCAGAAGGTATCAAAAAGATGTATCGTGATGTAGGGATTGAAGTGAGTATTGAACTTGTAGATGAAGCAACCTATATGGAGCGTATTTACAACAAGCAGTTTGATGCCTTTTTGGGAGGATGGAAGCTCTCGTATATTCCAGATTTGAGCTTTGCTTTTCACTCAAGTCAAGTGACAACAGGTGATAATTTCATTAGTTATAAAGATCAAAAAATGGATCAGCTGCTGCATGAAGTTTTCGTTGCATCACCCCTTCAAATGGAAGATGCCTACTCCAAGCTTCAAACGTATTTTGCAGAGCAAAATCCCTATGTGAGTTTGTACTTTAGAAATAGTGCATTGATTACCAAAAAACATATTCAAGGGACAATAGAACCAGATCCTCTAAATTGCTATGCCAATGTGGAGAAATGGTCATTAGGAAATGAATAAGATGCTATTCAAACGGCTATTATGGTGTAGACATAATAGCCGTTTTTTTATTCTAGGGTAAAAAAGGCCCCTATTGTTCTTTGAACACTGATATAGTAAAATGAACTATGAAGTATAAAGGAGGCTATGACTATGCCAAAACTCTATAATGAGAGCTATTCACATAGAAGCTTTATCCTTTCTGAGGGAAGAGATGCAAGGCCATCTGTCAGAGGGGGCAAAGCAGCATGCCCTTTTTGTAAGGGAAATGAAGAGATGATTGAACATATTTGGCTTGAACATAGTACGCTAGAGGGCGATGTAATTCGCGTGATCAATAATAAATATCCTGTATGTACAGCAGAAGGACCACTTTACGGGTATCATGATGTGATCGTAGATACATTAGAACATGATCAGCAACCCTTTGAGCTCAGCCTGAAACACTGGCAGGTATTCTTACAGACTATGATGGATCGGTATCGTATGCTTGAGGCTGACAAACGCTTGAAGTTGATACAGATTTTTAAAAATAATGGTTGTGAAGCAGGTGCTAGTATTGAGCATTCACACTGGCAACTAGTAGCACTAGAGCATATGCCAACCTCGCTGCAGAAACAGTATGAGGCTGAGAAAGCGTATTATATAGAACATGAGAGCTGCAGACAGTGTGATGGGGTGTTACCTATACATCATGAACATCATATCTATGAGACGCAGCACTGGCTCGTGTTAGCACCTTTATATTCATCTATACCTTACGAAACATGTATTGTGCCCAAAGTGCATGTCAGCCATTTTGGTCAATTGTCACAGATGCAATTAGAAGATATGGGGAACGTTCTTTCTAAAGTGCTTGGAGGGCAACAAAAGTTATTGCCAGGGATACATTATAATATTTGTTTTATGGGGAGTGTACTGGGTGAATTTCCATGGTACCACTTCCATATCAGGGTAATACCTAGAAAGGGGCAGTTTGCAGGGTTTGAACTCGCTACAGGATGTTACATTAGTTGTGTCAGTGCAACAACACATAGTATGCAGCTCAGGGCGATCCTGAATCAGTTAGAGGGGGAATAAATCGTGGAAAAGACAAAAGATAAAGACTTGATATTTGGGCTAGATATAGGGACTCGCACCGTAATTGGAGTGCTAGGATACTATGAGGACCAAAATTTTTATATTGTAAAAACATGTTGTTATGAGCATGAAGAACGTGCTATGCGAGATGGACAGATTCATGATATTGAAAAAGTGACTGCCAGTGTTGAAAAGGTCAAAGCGGACCTAGAAAAGCAGATTGGTAAAACACTCAAAGAAGTGGCTATTGCAGCCGCCGGAAGAGTGCTGACTACTCAAATTGCAGAGGTCACGTTGCCTTTTGATGAACAGATCGACATCACACCTGTACATATTCAGACATTGCACTATGAAGGGATCAACATAGCCCAACAAATGATGGAGAAGGAAAAGGGTATGAAAGATACAGAGTTTTTCTGTGTAGGGCATACTGTGATGCAGTATTTCTTAGATGGGTATCCTATCCTCAAATTAGAGGGGCATAAGGGAAAGGAAATCTCTGCAAAAGTACTTGCTACTTTTCTGCCAAAGGAAGTTGTAACAAGTCTCTATACAGTCACGCAGCGTGTGGGGTTAGAAGTTACACAGTTGACACTAGAGCCTATTGCAGCAATCAATGCGGTTATTCCAGAAAATTTGAGGCTACTAAATCTGGCATTAGTAGATGTAGGTGCAGGTACATCAGACTTAGCTATCACCAAGGAAGGGAGTGTGATTGCCTATGGGATGATTCCTATAGCTGGGGATGAAGTCACAGAGGCAATTGTACATCAGTATCTGGTTGATTTTCAGACGGCAGAAAAGATCAAGCAACAGATTGATCAGGTAGATCAGATTGCTTATACGGATATTATTGGTTTGCCTTATGAAGTGAGTTCAGAAGATGTCAAAGCAGTGATTCAACCTGTGATCACTGGACTTGCCAATCAGATTGCTCAAAAGATAAAAATACTAAATGGCGATAAGGCTACCAATGCAGTGTTCTGTGTTGGTGGCGGAAGCCAGATGAACGGATTGACGCAGCAGCTCTCACATATACTAGGGCTTCCAGAGCAACGAGTTGCACTGAGAAACTGCGATCATATCCCAAATCTTACATATAAGAAGAACTCCATGAAGGGGCCTGAGATGATTACGCCTATAGGGATTTGTCTCACAAGTGCAAGATCTAGTGAGCAGCAGTTTACAAAAGTAAGTTTTAATGGGGAGCCTCTGATGCTTCTCAATGCCAAGAAGTTAAGTGTACTTGATGCACTTATTGAAAGGGGCATTAAACATCAGCAGATTTTTCCAAGTAGGGGAAAGGCACTGATGTACAAATTAGATGGGGAACGGGTAAGAGTCAAGGGACTTACAGGGACTCCGGCGCGTATCCTATGCAATGGTTTAGCAGCACAGCTAGAACAGCCAATCAAAAATGGGGATCAATTGGTCTTTGAGGCGGCGACAGCAGGCGAAAGTCCAACTTGTACCTTCGCAAGAGGAGATGTGCCAGGCAAGCAGATTCTGGTCAATGACCAAAAGGTGGCCCTACCACTGCTTATGGCAAATGGCGATTACGTCAGTGACGGGTATCAGATTGCCCAGCAAGATGAGCTAGAGAGGATTGACTTAGATACAATAGGTGAATTACTTACTCATCTTTGCTTTGTGTACGATCGATGCATTGTGCGCATCAATGGTGAAATTGCCAGACTAGAGCACCCATTATCTGATGGGGACTGTATCCAAGTAACACCTATGCAGGAGGATGTGATCGCGCAAGGTATCACACTTGTAGTGAATGAACAGGATATATGTTTGCCGGAGCGGGAGGCACCTTATTTATTTGCGCATATTTTTGACTTCATAGATTTCGACTTAACCAAACCTCAAGGTACTATTCAACTTCAGCTTAATGATGAGCGCGCAGCGGTCACAGATTTGCTAAAGAATGGTGATAGATTACAAATTTATTGGGAAAAGTAAGGAGGAGTAGAAGTGAAGGGTATTATTACAGGAGTAGGAAAAGATAAGGTAGGTATTATTGCAAGTGTATGTACATTGCTTAGTGAGGTGCAGATTAATATCTTAGATATCTCTCAAACCATCGTTCAAGGCTATTTTAATATGATGATGATCGTAGATATGACAAATAGTACAAAGGCATTTACGGCAGTTGTTGATGAGCTACAGGCTTTAGGACAGTCATTAGAAGTTGACATTAGACTCCAACATGAGCAGATTTTTGATAGTATGCACAGAATATAAGGAGGGATCTTATGATTTCGCGATTTGAAGTCCTAGAGACAAATAAGATGATTCAAGAGGCTAATCTTGATATTAGAACAATTACCATGGGGATCAATTTACTAGATTGTATATCAGATGATATGGATATACTGTGCCAGAAAATCTATGATAAGGTTACGATACAGGCAGCAAGGCTTGTGGAGGTAGGAGAGCTGATCTCTAAGAAGTATGGCATCCCTATTGTACATAAGCGGATTTCAGTGACACCTATTGCATTGGTTGCAGGTGCAACAGGTGCAACATCTTATGTACAGGTTGCAAAGACGTTAGATCGGGCAGCGGAGGCGGTAGGTGTCAACTTTATTGGAGGATTTTCAGCACTTGTTCATAAGGGGTGTTCGCCATCAGATGAGGTACTGATCGCATCCATACCAGAAGCGTTGGCTGTAACAGAAAGAGTATGTTCATCTATCAATTTGGGCAGTACTAAATCAGGTATCAATATGAACGCAGTGAGGCGTATGGGGGAGATTATCAAGCTCACAGCGCAGCAAACGGCTGAGCGAGAGAGTATAGGCTGTGCAAAACTAGTTGTATTTTGCAATGCTCCAGATGATAATCCCTTTATGGCAGGTGCTTTTCACGGTGTTGGGGAACATGATGTGGTCATCAACGTTGGTGTAAGTGGGCCTGGCGTTGTCAAAAAAGCACTAGAGCAAGTGAAAGGTCAAGATTTTGAGAGTGTTTGTGAGGCAATTAAGCGTACTGCTTTCAAAATTACAAGAGCAGGTCAGATGGTTGCTACCGAGGCATCGGAGTTATTGGGTGTACCATTTGGTATTATTGATCTCTCATTGGCACCTACGCCCGCTATTGGTGATAGTATTGCAGAAATCGTAGAAGAGATGGGTATAGAGATGGCAGGTGCACCAGGCACAACAGCAGCTATAGCTATACTCAATGATTGTGTGAAAAAGGGTGGGGTGATGGCTTCATCCTATGTAGGTGGACTAAGTGGTGCCTTCATCCCTGTAAGTGAAGATCATGGGATGATTCGTGCAGTAGAAAAAGGTGCACTCACATTGGAAAAATTAGAAGCCATGACGTGTGTATGCTCTGTAGGGCTTGATATGATTGCTGTTCCAGGTAGTACAAGTGCCGCAACGCTCTCTGGCATCATTGCAGATGAGATGGCAATAGGTATGATTAATGGGAAGACTACTGCCGTGCGAATCATACCTGTATGTGGCAAAGAAGTAGGTGACACAGTAGAATTTGGTGGGCTACTAGGATATTCACCAATTATACCAGTGAATCCATATAGCTGTGAACAATTTGTCGGAAGAGGTGGCAGGATTCCTGCACCAATTCATAGTTTTAAAAATTAAGAAATGACCAAGGAGGAATAGACATGACATCAGTATTAAAAGATTTAAAACCAGCAAATGTATTTCAGTATTTTGAGGAGATTAGTAATATCCCAAGAGGATCTGGAAATGAAAAGACAATAAGTGATTATATGGTTGCTTTTGCAAAAGCACATGGTTTGTGGGTGATGCAAGATGAGGTGTATAATGTATATATCAAAAAAGCGGCAACACCTGGCTATGAGGCGTTACCACCTGTAATTATTCAAGGTCATCTTGACATGGTATGTGAAAAGAATAAAGACACGGTACATGACTTTGAAAAAGAAGGACTTAAACTCAAAATCGATGGTGATTTTATCCGTGCAGAAGGAACAACATTGGGTGCAGATAATGGGATAGCCATTGCTTATCAAATGGCTGTACTCAGTGACAATACATTACAACACCCAGCCATTGAAGTACTCATGACAACAGCAGAAGAGACAGGTATGTTTGGTGTTGCAGGGATGCACCCAGAGTATTTAGAAGGAAAAGTATTCTTAAATCTCGATACAGATATCGAAGGTGAATTCTTAGTAAGCTGTGCAGGTGGTGCACGCGCTGCTATTACATTACCAATTCAAACACAAGAGGTATCTAATCAAGTTACTTACCGCATTACAATCAATCAATTATTAGGGGGACACTCAGGTGCAGATATTCACCGTGAGCGTGCTAATGCCAATGTACTCATTGGTCGTATGCTTCATGACCTATCTAAAAAAGTTGCCTTCACACTTGTAGAAGTTGCAGGGGGAAGCAAGGATAATGTCATCACAAGAGAAGCGGAAGCAGTTGTTGCGATTGGTGCAGGGGATGTGGCTGTGCTTGAAGGGACATTGGCAGCGCTTGGTGAAGTGTATAAACGTGAGTATACTTCACAAGATCCGCAGCTCAATGTGAAGTGGGAAGTAGCAGAAGATATAGCGCAGTCACTTGATGCACAGAGTACACAAAAAGTAATTGACTTACTCATGGCATTACCATACGGTGTAATGGGTTATAGTACACAGATTGAGGGATTGGTAGAAACATCACTCAATATCGGTGTGATTAAGAGTGATGGCGATACCTTCAAGGTAACGATTGCAATGAGAAGCTCTGTGCCAAGCAAAAAAGAATGGCTCATCGATAAGTTGCAGATTATTTGCAAACAAAGTGGTGCAGCATGTGAGATCTCTGGGCAATATCCGGCATGGACTTATGCAGAAAACTCTCGTATTCGTGAACTTGCAAGTGAAGTCTATGAGAAACTCTTTGCACATAAGCCAGAGATTAAAGCTATTCATGCAGGTTTAGAGTGTGGTTTTATCTTAGAGAAATTACCACATCTTGATATGATTGCATTTGGTCCAAATGTCTATGATATCCATTCGCCAGAAGAACGTGCAAGTATTTCATCAATGGCGAAGATCTACGGCTTCCTTGTAGAACTCCTTCAAGCAATGAAAACATATTAGAAGACGGATAGGAGCCCTCATATGCGAACACAACAACATTCAAAATATCTTATGATTAGTATGTACTGTGTTGGTGCGGCCTTGACAGTGTTTGTTGTCATATGGGCATGTTTAAACTTTGGCACCATATGGGGGTATTTAGCGATTTGTATTAGCACACTGTGGCTTTTATTAAGACCACTTTTTGTAGGCCTCTTTATTGCCTATTTGTTAGATCCGATGGTGAATTTGTATATGACCAAATGCCAGTTCAATGTCCACAGTAGATGGTATGGCTACAGGCGTCTTATAGCTACCCTATTTACTTTTTTGACGGTTATTTGTTTTGTGGGCCTTTTTGTGCTAGTAGTGACTATGAATGTAAAGCGTGTGATTGGTACAGGAACATGGTTTAGCTTTGTTGATAGTATACAGTACTACAGTGCTTATTTTCAGCACACTGTCAATCAGCTTGTAGAAACACTTGAACAGTTTGTACCGACACAAACAATCCGTGTAGCATTTGATTATTTCTATGGCATGGTTGCACAGAGTACGTCAAAGATTTCATTATCTTTTTTTGAGATATTACAGGAACTTGCAGCTCATATGCTCAGCATTGGACTTGGGTTTGTAATTGCCTTTTATTTACTCAAGGATAAGGAGCCGTTGCTAAGTGTATGGAATAATATCTTGAAGAAGGTCACGACCCGCAAAGTAGGTGCAGAGCTTCATGCTATAGCACATGATATGGATTATGTTTTCTCGGGTTATATTCGAGGGCAACTCATTGATGCAGCGATTATGGGAATACTGACAAGTCTTGCGCTTACCCTCGTAGGGCTTGATTTTGCCATTATTATTGGGATTATCTCGGGACTCTTTAATATTATCCCATATTTTGGACCTCTAGTGGGTGTGGTGCTATCAGGTGTGATTGGATTATTAGGTGGGGAACCAACTAAGGCTGTGATTGCCATGGGAGCTGTCTTTATACTTCAGCAACTAGATGGTTGGTTTATCGTACCCAAGATAATGGGAGAAAGTGTAAAACTCCATCCTATTGTGGTATTACTTGCGATTGTGATTGGTGGTGAACTGTGGGGATTCGCAGGGATCTTGTTAGGGGTACCTATTGCTGCATTTATCAGATGTATGATTGTACGGTATGTCGGTGATATTTTCTCAGTTGCTAATGCCAAGAAAGATGAATAAAAGAACATACAAAAAACGAGCTAGGCATTGTCCTAGCTCGTTTTTTTATTGGAAAAGTTCAAAGGTATAACCTTGATTTTTGGCATCCTTAATGAAGCTATCTAGAATTTCAGTATTAGTTTTGGAGATGGCATGAAGGAGAATAATCGCACCATTATGAAGATTGTCAGAGAGAATTTTTTGGGCTTCACCATGACCAGGTTGTGCATTCACATCAAAATCTTTGTAAGCGAAACTCCAGAAGATGGTTTTGTAACCAAGTGATTTGGTCATAACAAGACTTTTTTGGGAGTAATGCCCCATTGGTGGTCTAAAGAGTTTGATCATCTCAAGTCCTGTGATCTCTTTATATTTGTTAGAAACATCTTCAAATTCTAGTCTAAAACGATCGGGGTCTGAAACAAATTGAGGCATAGAAGGATGGCTCTTGGAGTGATTTGCCACAATATGGCCTTCATCTGCCATGCGTTTAATTAGATCAGGTTGCGTTTTGAGGTAAGGGGAGGTTACAAAAAAGATGGCTTTCACCTCATTAGCTTTGAGTACATCTAAAATAGCCGGCGTGTAACCTTTCTCATAGCCTTCATCAAAAGTAAGATAAAGTACTTTGCGAGAGGTGTCGCCTACATAGTATGCGTCATAATCTTCGTATCTGAAATTGACTTTATCATTGACTCGTGGGGTTTCGTGGGTCTTGCTTCTTACAAGCCACCAATCAATTTTTGTTTGATCTTCAGACCTTGCAAAGACAAGACTACCCATAAGTAAGCTGATGATCATAATGCCTAAAAAAGTTTGAGTCGTGCGTTTCATAAGTCACCTCTTTCAATATAACAATTACATTTAGTGTGCCAAGTTTGGTGATTTTACATACAAAAACTCAAAAATATGAGTGAGTTCGTATAGTTGATAGAAAATTTTATGAATAAATTAGAGAAAACTTACAGACATATTGTTCTGAAAATTATATAAAATGCGAAAAAACTATTTACAAATTCTGTAAATATGATTAGAATAAAGATACAGATTAGAAATGAGATTTTGAGACATGTAGAAACTAAACTATTACATGAGAATTAGGGGAAAGGATGTTGAGTATGAGAAATATGGATGAATATACCATCCTATATCAAGCAAACAATTACATTACAGTGGAGAGAGACTTGGAGAAGCTTTTAGATGAAAAAATAGGGATCAGTATGGATGATATTTTAGAAGCACCAGAACTCTATACTGAAGAAATTCGTTTATTTACATTGAAGTGTCTCGATGAGAGTGTGAGAGGCTTTAGACATGAATTTCCGCCAAGTGTATGTAGACGTATGGAGAAATACTATAACCAAAATAAAGATACATTAGCAGATGTATTTTTAAATAAAGTAAAAGAAATCCTGTGTTTAGCATAGCTAAAGACAGGATTTCTTGGTTTGTGAGGGTGGAAAACCGTAATATTTTTTAAAGAGCTTACTAAAATAATAAGCATCATGGTAGCCAACCATCTTTGAGACGGTACTAATTGGATGATTTTCATTAGTGAGAATTTCGAAGGCTTTTTCTAGACGGATTTGAATGAGATAGCTGATGGGTGAGGTACCCGTCTCTTCTTTGAAAATCTTTGAAATATAGGTAGGGCTAATAAACATCATCTTTGAGATGCCATCTAACGTAATGTCCTCCATATAATGATAGGTCATATAATCAATCAGGTTTTGAACAACGACCTGTTTGTCATCAGAAGTAAAGGCGGTATCAGTTTCTGAGGCACTACGCATCTCTCTATAGAGAAGGATAATCAGCTCCATGACCACTGCTTTTTGGGCAAAAGTATGACCGAATAGGCGTAGGCGTTGTTCTTTTTCTAGTCGCTGACAGCATTCCATGAATTCTTTGTGAAATCGGGAGATGCGAAGGATCGGTGCATTTTTATGAAGCTGGATGGTATCAAGTTTGCAGCTACTATCAATATGCAAATTGGTAATTCCAATATGAATTTCTTCACAAGTTGTGTCTGGTGTGATGCGTGCTTGGTGAAAAGTACCAGGATTTGAGACAAGCACATCGCCCTTTGTGAGATGATAATGTTGCCCATCGATCAAATAATCGATTTCCCCAGAGGTCACAATAGAGAGTTCGAGAAACTCATGACTGTGATAAGAACATGTATAGAGATGCTCTTTGTCGGTGATGCCATGAATAATAAAAAGTATATGTGGATTGAATGTATCAATAGATTGTGTGTTTGTAAGCATAAAATACTCCTCATCATAACTTTAACTTCATTATACAGAGTGTAAGAAAATCCATCAATAGTTTAAGATAATACATTTTTATTTTTAAACATATCTTTATAATAAAGTATGATTATGAACTTAATTGAATTCAAGGGAATTTAAGAGGAGGATTTTTTTTATGGAAGCTTTAAAATGGCTATGGGGATACCTCAAACCGTACAAATGGCGTTATGGCTTAGGTCTGATAGGTGTACTTATGGCAACTTTGTTGAGTATGATCAACCCGATCTTAGGCGGGAAGATCGTCGACGAGGTTCTAGAAGGCGGGCAGATTCAAAAGCTTATTCCATTTTTAGTTGCAACAATTTTGGTTGCGGTATTAAAAGATGGTGTAGGATATGCCTACCAAATGAACTTTGAGGGAATTTCTCAGAAGATACTTATTCAAATCAGGGAGAATTTGTATGATAAGCTACTCACTTTAGATGTAGATTTTTATAAAACAATGAAGACTGGTGATATTATGGCACGTATTACCGGAGATACAGATATGCTGCGACACTTCATGGCATGGGTAATCTATAATATTGTCTTTAATATCAGTTCTTTCATCTTCGCAATATTTACGATGTGGGCTATTAGTCCAGAGCTTACAATTGCTATGGTACTACTTTGTCCACCAATTGCTTACTTTACTATGAGAATGAGTAAGCGTATTGCACCAACTTTCCATAATGTGAGGGAGGCATATTCAAGCCTTAACTCTGTTGTACAGGAGAATATTAGTGGAAATCGTGTTGTAAAAGCCTTTTCACGTGAAGACTATGAGCTTGAAAAGTTTGAAAAAGAAAACATGAACTATAAAGAAGCAAACGTTGGGACGATGGAAGTTACAAAAGTTTATCTACCAATACTTGAGTTTTTAGCAAGTAGTCTGACAGTAATCATGTTGCTAGTTGGAGGTATTCTTGTTATTAAAGGTAAGATGACGATTGGGGATTTGATGATCTTCAATGGTCTATTATGGGCGCTCAATAACCCAATGCGTTCCGCAGGTTATTTGATCAATGATACCCAACGTTTTATTGCATCATCAGCCAAAATTCGTGATTTATTACAGACAGAGCCAAAGATTAAAAATGTACCTGATGCGATGGAAGTGGATTGCATTAAGGGTGGTATCAAATTTGAAAATGTTTCATTTAGCTTTGAAGATACAGATGCACTCAAGAAAGTATCATTTGAGGTACAACCGGGGCAGACTGTGGGAATCGTTGGACATACTGGTGCAGGGAAATCAACTTTAATCAATTTGATTTGTAGATTCTATGAACCAGTGAGTGGACGTATTCTAGTGGATGGCAAAGATATTAGAAATTATGACATTACAAGTCTGCGTCAAAATATCGCGATGGCAATGCAGGATGTATTTTTATTCTCGGATACAATCTGGGCCAATATTGCTTTTGGAGTCCCTAAAGCTTCTTTAGATCAAGTACGTAATATTGCAGCAATTGCTGAGGCGGATAATTTTATTCGTAGTATGCCAGAAGGGTATGATACAGTAGTGGGTGAGCGGGGGGTTGGACTATCAGGTGGGCAGCGTCAGCGTATTGCCTTAGCGCGAGCGCTTATCAAAGATCCAGCCATTCTGATTTTAGATGATACCACCTCTGCAGTGGATATGGAGACAGAAATCAAGATTCAACGTGAAGTGAGTAAGCAGCTTCGTAAGCGTACCACGTTCATCATTGCACATAGAATTTCATCTGTAAAAAGTGCAGATTTGATACTTGTCCTCGATGATGGGCGTGTAGTAGAGCGTGGTACGCATGACGAGCTGATGGCACTCAAAGGACAGTATTACCGCGTATATGAAACACAATTTGGTGACTTTAATGGTGAGAAGGAGGCGGTTTAGATGGCACGTAACACGTATAATGAAGACGAAAGTTTAGAGCAAGGGTTTAATAGATACCATTTAAAGCGTTTGTTAGATTATGCAAAACCTTATCGTAAAACAATTATTTTATCCATCGTTTTGATGATTGTAGCGAGTTGCCTGAGCTTACTTGCGCCTTACTTTATTAAAATTGCGTTAGATGATATGATTCCAAATGCAGATATCAAAGGGTTAGCGATGATTAGTATGCTTTTCGCACTCACACTCATCTTAGGATGTATGATTATGGGGCATCGTATCAAAGCAATGGGAGAAGTTGGGCAAAATATGCTCATTGATATGCGACATGATTTGTTTGAAAATCTACAGAGACTTCCTTTTACGTATTATGATAATCGTCCACATGGTAAGATTTTGGTGCGTGTGGTAAACTATATCAACTCACTGAGTGATTTACTTTCAAATGGTTTTATCAACCTTGTAGCAGATATCGTAACAGTGCTGACAACAATTGGCTTCATGTTGGCACTTAATGTAAAATTGACACTGATTAGTTTGCTCGGGATTCCGTTGTTAATTCTTATTATGATTCCGCTCAAAAATGCACAGCGTAAGGCTTATCAAAAACTAAGCACAAAACAATCTAATATGAATGCTTATGTGCATGAAAGTATCAGTGGAATTCGTGTAACACAGTCTTTTGCAAGGGAAGAAGAAAATTGCAAGACAAACAAAGAAGTTTGTAGTGAATATAGTAGTGCATGGATGCAGGCAGTACGCGTGATTTTCCTTGTATGGCCAGCAATGGACTTTGTTGCAACAACAGCGGTAGCATCTATCTACTTGGTAGCTGTGTACTGGATGAGAGAAAGTATTAGTGTTGGTTTACTGGTTGCCTTTGTAGGATATGTATGGCGTTTCTGGGGACCAATCACCAATATGAGTAACTTCTATAATAATATCATTAACTGTATGGCTTATTTGGAGCGTATTTTTGAGCTGATGGATGAAGAGCCGAGTATTTGTGATAAAGAAGGCGCTTATGAATTGCCAGATATTCAGGGAGAAGTCAACTTTGATCATGTAAGCTTTGCTTATGAGGAAGATCAACCGATCCTTAAAGATATTCACTTTACTGCAAAACCAGGGGAACGTATTGCCTTAGTTGGGCCAACGGGATCAGGGAAGACAACAGTTATTAGTATGATTAGTCGTTTCTATGATATCAATGGTGGTGCGATAGAGATTGATGGACATGATATTCGCGATGTGACCTTGTCTTCACTGAGACGCCAAATGGGTATTATGTTACAAGATTCTTTTATCTTCTCTGGAACGATCAGAGAGAATATCAGATATGGTAAGCTGGATGCAACGGATGAAGAGATTGAAGCAGCAGCAAAAGTAGTTGGAGCGCATGAATTCATCATGCAATTTGAAGAAGGGTATGATACAGAAGTTAATGAGCGTGGTTCTAGACTTTCAGTAGGTCAAAGACAGCTGATTTCTTTCGCAAGAACGCTTCTTGCTGATCCTAAGATTCTGATATTGGATGAAGCGACATCTAGTATCGATAGTGAGACTGAGATCTTACTTCAAAACGGGTTAGATGAACTGCTTAAGGGGCGTACATCCTTTATTATTGCACACCGTCTTTCAACGATCAAAAACTCAGATAAGATTATGTATATTGAGGATGGACGCATTGTGGAATCGGGCGATCATCATCAATTAATTGAAGAACAAGGTGCATATTATGACCTGTATAGTGCACAGTTTAAGTGGTTACAAGCCATATAAAGAATAGTATCAGAGAGAATACTACATTTGAGAAATGTAGTATTCTTTTGTTTAAAAACTGATAACGCAGGACACCAATAGATAAATAACTTATGAGGAAGTGATTTGCATTGTGTGTAGGTTAATTATATAATAAGGTCAATATCAATACTTGGAGGTAAGCGATGTTTGAACTACATGAAGACATGATGTTATGCGAGCAGGTCAAAGCTTTAATAGAGGGAGAGAGAGATTGTATAGCCAATCTCGCCAATATTTCAGCACTATTAGGACAAGTTTTAGAACAAATCAATTGGGTAGGATTTTATCTGATGAAAAAAGGGGAACTGGTACTGGGGCCATTTCAGGGGAAGGTAGCTTGTATTCGTATCCCTGTAGGAAAAGGTGTATGTGGTACTGCGGTAGCAACGAAGGATGTGCAGCGTATTGCAGATGTTCATCAGTTTGAAGGGCATATTGCCTGTGATAGTGCATCACAGTCGGAGATTGTTATTCCGTTAGTAGTAGATGGAACTGTGGTAGGTGTACTGGATATTGATAGCCCAATTAAGAACCGTTTTAGTGAAACGGATCAAAAAATATTAGAAGAAGTGGCACGTTTATTAGAAGTAGGATGCGAGTGGGTATTCTAAATAAGAAAAAGGCGCAGGAGATGCGCCTTTTTTTGTGGAGAAATAACTGCTACTATTGCAGAACGAGATCTTTGTTATCAAAACTAAGGACATCTACGTTCTGACTATCATAGCGATCATAAGTCAGATGAACACTGTCTCCAACTTGAGAGAGAGGGATTTCTTTGGATAAGGATGAATTCATGATGAAGGCAAGTTCAGGAGCTGTATCAACAAGAAGATAGTAATAGGTTTGACCGTTTTGAACATCTGTAGCGATACGTGTCACGATACCCTCTAGGGTACTTGTCTCAGTCTGATTGCCGATCTGAATATCATTACCTTTGGATTTGAGTGCTTCCTTATAGCTGCGCAGGGCAACTTCTTTTGTTTCCCCAAGGCCTAGGAGACTGTAGTCTTCAACGGATACAAAGGCAACCATCTTGATGAGATCAGCTTTGTCTTTAAGTGACATCACGTAAGTTGGTGTGCCTAAGATATTGTACATTACAGGGAAGGTTGCTTTGTAGTTCATTTGCTGTACTTTGCCTTCAGCAGAACGCATAGCTGCGAGTTCTGTGGCACCAGGCTGTTTGTAGAGTTTGGCTTCTTTGGAGCGTGAATTAACGAGCATATAGCCGATTGTTGATTCATCTGCACCAGAAGAGGTGATGCCTGTATACCAATAAGCATTGCCATCACTACCATAGACTAATGTTGTACCAGGTGTAGGTACGAGGACGTCTGTTTCTGCAATTACAGAATTCAGATAGCCTTTGACGTAGACACCCCAGTTGCGAATTTGGTTAGAAACAAATTGCTCAGGTTGGATACGATCTACCCAAGTAGGTGCATCAGCAATACCATAGCGATTGACTTCACCAGTAGTGGCATTGACAGTGGCAATTCCTACTGCTTCTGCTCCGGAGAATCCAATGGCGTGTTCGTAGAGACTGACTACCCAGTAAGGGACACCTTCATCATCAATCTCAAATGTAAAGTCAGTGAGTCCCACGTTGAAATTACCATTGAGATAAACATGTCTTGCGAGGTCTTGATGGAAATAGGCATCGGGTTGGTAAATAATTTTGACAGGTTCACCGTTCAAAGATTGCACAAATGCAACATCTTGAGGATTTGTTGCAGACACTTTGATGTAACCCGTTGTACCACCTAAGTTAGTAAGCCATTTGACGGCATCACGGTGTACGAGGGGTGCCACCCAGTAGAGTTTGCCATTCACACTTTGAATTGAGAATTCCCCAAGTTTGGAAACACTTCCGAGACCGGGTACTTCCCCAAGCTTCTTGTCCCCTAGGCGGATAGCTGTTTGCATATCTACCAGACGTATGTCCTCTACGCTGACAGGTGCCATGTCTGAGCTAAAATCGCTTTCAGTAACATCACCTATGAGTGAGCGATAAGCATCAGCATGTAGAAAAGGTGTAGAAGTAATAAATGGCACGACGATCACAAAGAGCGCAAGTAAGGCAGCAAGTCCAAAATGAACGCTACTAAACTTTGTGAGCGAAAGAATATTTTCTTTGCCAATGGCAAGGAATCCTACCAAGCCAAAAAAGCCCGCCAGTACAACGTAGAAGGAAATAAAGTCCGTTCTAAAGACTGGGAGCTGTGTGTAAATATACAGGGCAAGTATGAGTAATGCCCCAATGTAAGCTGAAATGTACTTTTTCATTGAAACCTCCTTTAAGTATGTATAAATATATTATTTCATACTTAAAGGAGAAGTTCAAGTCAAGGAATTATTTGATAAACATTTGTGTCCAGTAGTTACCATTTGGCTCATAACCAATACCAATATGTGTGAAGCTTGGGTTAAGGATGTTTTCTCTATGACCTTGGCTATTCATCCATCCGTCGACAACTGCAGCGGCAGTAGGGTAACCTTGTGCAATGTTTTCAGCAGCCATTTGATAGCTTACGCCGAAAGATTTGAGCATATCGAATGGTGAGCCGTATGTAGGGCTTACGTGACTGAAGTAGTTGTTTTTGTACATATCTTGAGATTTAAGACGCGCAACTTGTTGTACTTTTGCATCCATTTGAAGCGGATTAAGCCCACGAGAAGTACGCTCTTTGTTAACAAGTTGAAGTACTTGACCTTCGATTCCTGTACTTGGTGCACCCGTATCAGGCTTATCTGTTGGTGGTACAACCTCAGGCTTTTCAATTGGAGGAATCACGTCGGGTTTTTCTGTAGGAGGAAGCACCTCTGGTGGTGTGATTTCTGGAAGTTCACCTTCAGGAAGATCGGGACAGATAATTGTACCAGATGGAAGCAGACAACTGATGATGAACTCAGGGAGTGTCATCGTCTTTGCCATAAGGGCTCCTGGGATGCTGATCATACAAGCGAGTGCTACTGTTTTTATAAGTTTTCTATTAAGTTTCATAAGAATAAATCCTTTCTGTTATGTAAATTGATAGTAAATGTTACGTGGTTGTGGTTTATATGTAATCACTGTGTAACATTTATGTAACAAATATAACATGTGAGGAGGGGGAAGGAAAGAGGTGATTATTGGAAAAAAAGAGTAGGAACAAGAAAAGCAGGTCCGTGATCTAGGACCTGCTCTTGGTGAGAAGATTTATTTTTGGCGTAAAGTACGCACGAATTTGTAAGTTTGAATAATAAGTGTTGGCATAAATGCTAATAAATAGATAAATCCAACATGTGAGAGTGTAAGTGGTGCAATTTCGAACAGATGATCAAGGCCTGGGATGAATAGTACACTATTAAGGAATACAAGACCTAGAGCAAAAGCGCCTAAACTATATTTGTTAGATAATAGGCCGAGGTGGATGATTGATTGTTTGCCGCGACAGTTGAAGCCGTGGAAGAGGCGTGCAAGACATAATGTTGCAAATGCCATTGTACTTGCTAGTGGCGCGCCACCATCACCTAGACCAATATAATAAGCGATAAGTGTAAAGATTCCAATGATACTTCCTTCTACTAGGATGCGCATCAAGAAGTCTTTGTTTAAAATAGGCTCCTTTGGATCACGAGGCTTTTGTCTAAGTAGGTCACCATTTGCCGGTTCCATACCAATTGCAATAGCAGGAAGACTATCTGTTAGTAAGTTGATGAATAAAAGATGTACTGGCGCAAATGGCATAGGGAGATTGAGTAGTGATGTATAGAGCACTGTGAGGATTCCTGAGGTGTTGCCAGAGAGCAAGAATTTAATAGAGTTTTTGATGTTCGTATAGACGTTGCGGCCATTTGTAATGGCTTTGACAATGGTAGCAAAGTTATCATCTGTTAAGATCATAGACGCGGCGTCTTTTGAAACAGCAGTTCCAGTGATCCCCATAGCGATTCCTATATCCGCTTTTTTGAGTGCAGGAGCATCATTGACACCATCGCCTGTCATAGCGACAATCTTGCCGCGGCGTTGCCATGCGCCTACGATACGGATTTTATGCTCTGGAGAGACTCTTGCATAAACGGCGATGTGTTCAAGCTTTTCATCAAGTTCAGTATCACTCATCTTGTCGAGTTCCACACCTTCTAGTGCTGTATCATCATCTGTGAGAATGCCAATCTGTTTGGCGATGGCAGATGCAGTAATTTTGTGGTCACCGGTAATCATGATTGGTTTAATTCCTGCAATTCTTGCATCTGCTACGGCAGCTTTTGACTCCTCGCGTGGTGGGTCAATCATAGAGATGAGCCCGATGAAGGTGTAGCCATATTCGTCATCTAAAGAAAGTTCTTTGACTTTTTCCATGGGTTTATATGCAAAGGCAAGAACGCGAAGGCCGTTAGAAGAGAGTTCATGATTGGTCTTGGCGATGCGTGCTTCATCTTCTTTTGTAATAGGTCTAGGGCCATCATCTGCGAGGATATGTGTTGTACGACCAAGCAATACGTCAAAAGCACCTTTTGTAAAGAGTTCAACTTCGCCGTGAATATCATGAAGTGTGCTCATAAGTTTGCGATCTGAATCAAAAGGAATTTCACCAAGTCGTTTGTGCGTTTGTCTAAAGCTCACTTCTTCGATGTTGAACTTATCAGCAAGGTTCACTAGAGCAACCTCTGTAGGATCTCCGATTTCTTTACCATCTACAGAAATAGAATCGTTTGTCAATACAGCAACGTCCATCAAGTAAGCGTGTGATTTACGATTAAGATCAAGCGATTCTCCGTCTAACAGCGATCCATCTACAAATACTTGTTGAGTAGTCATTTTGTTTTGTGTCAGTGTACCTGTTTTGTCAGAACAGATGATAGATACAGAGCCAAGGCTTTCTACAGCCTTAAGTTCTTTCATAATTGCATTTTCTTTGGCCATCTTTTGTGTGCCTAAAGCAAGAACGATTGTAACAATGGAGCTTAATGCTTCTGGAATAGCGGCAACTGCAAGCGCAACAGCAAACATAAGGGAATCAAGTATAGGCATTTGACGGTATAGGCTGAGTGCAAATACGAGGGCACAGATTCCTAATACGATAAATGCAAGTTTTTTGCTAAAGTCATCAAGGCTTACTTGAAGTGGTGTTTTTTTCTGTTGGGTCTGATTCATAAGACTTGCAATTTTACCGATCTCTGTTGACATACCAGTGCCAGTAACCACCACAAGCCCGCGGCCATAAGTCACAAGAGAACCAGAGAAGACCATGTTCTTTTGGTCGCCTAATGCAATCTCTTCTTTGATAATGGTATCCATTGTTTTGTTGACACTCTCTGATTCGCCAGTAAGCGAACTTTCGTTAACTTGGAGTGAATAGTTCTCGATGATACGACCATCAGCTACGATGAGATCCCCGGCTTCAAGTACGACGATATCCCCTGGTACAACCTCTATGGATGGTATCTCACGTTTTTCGCCATTGCGCATGATTTTGGCAGTTGGTGCGGAGAGTGCTTTGAGACTATCTAATGATTTTTCAGCTTTAAAGTGCTGAACAGTGCCTAGGACAGCATTGAGAATGATAACAGCAAAGATAACGATTGTGCTTTCAAGGTTGCCAGAGAGCATGGAGATTACAGCTGCTGCAATAAGAATAAGTACAAGAAGATCTTTGAATTGTTCTAAGAAGACAACAAGGATACTTTTTCGTTTACCTTCTACGAGTGCGTTTGCACCGTAGGTGACTTTGCTTTTTTCCACCTGCTCGTGACTGAG
The DNA here is from genome assembly GCA_051650265.1 of Cellulosilyticaceae bacterium. Classification (GTDB taxonomy): domain Bacteria; phylum Bacillota; class Clostridia; order Lachnospirales; family Cellulosilyticaceae; genus JBOFEH01. The sequence continues at coordinate 16,492 of JBOFIR010000005.1, read as the reverse complement.
GCCTTCTGAGGTGACACCAAAGTGTTTGAGAACGTCGTGGACATTCTTGTTAAAAAAATGATTCATAAAAAACCCTCCTAATAAAATGAATTTCCGTATGTAGATAGCAAAAAAGACTTTTAATATCACCTTCAGTAAACGGCCTACTGAAAATCATATTAAAAGTCTTGTTACCCTACATAAGATATGGTATATACCACCAGATTAAATGCATAATCGTAATGTTGATGGCATATTTTTAACTACTCCCTTTTAATCAATATGGAATTTAATAAGATAATACTACTTATAAATTTAGATGTCAATACAATTTTTCAAATTTTCTAGGCCTAATCACTAGTATGAGTAAAGGCGAGAAAAAAATACCAAAAAAGGGCGAATGTTATAAATTGACATCTCTATTACTACAGGTATAGTAGAATCAAAGTGTAAGATGAAAAGAAAAGAGTTGAGGCATATGTTGCAAAGGGTTAGATATGCAGTAAAGGAAGACTTGCATCAGGTTACAGCAATTTACCATCAAATTATAAAAACAGAAGATGGACAGTTTGTATGGGACATACTGGGGCAACATATAGAAGAAGTTTTAATAGATCAGATGCAAAAAAATGCACTATGGGTTGTAGAGAGTGAAGGTGTGGGCGTTGTGGGATGGAGTATCGTTTTGAACAATAGCTCACGTTTTTCGCCACCAGGCGTAGGTGAAGTGTATATATGGATTGCACCATGTTATCAGGGCAATGGGTTAGGAAGAGGCCTCATGCAGCATATGTGTGATCAACTAGGACAAAAGGGTATGCGCAAGCTCGTGGCCATGCTATATGAGGATGATGTAGTAGGGCAAAAGCTCTATAAAGGAACAGGGTTTAGGTATGTGGGGACGATGAAAGCTCATGTGTCGATCGGGATGTCTTGCAAAAACGTAGTGATAGTAGAAAAACATTTGATAAAGGAGTAAGCAAGCTTGATTGATACTATGGAAGATCGGTCGATTTGTGTTATAATAGGATTTGGATTTGCGCGGCTCTTTTGTGAATAGCTCAAATCAAAAAAGAATAACTTTCTAAAAAATCACATACAGCAATTTTTTAGAGAAAATAATAGATAAAGAAGGCTCTTGCGATGGCAAACGCGTATTGCTAGCAGGAGTTTTCTTTGCGTAGATATAAAAATCTTGTCAAATGAAAAGGAGCGTAATGGATGGAATATTCAGCCTTACTACTAGAATGGTTTGATCATAATCATAGGGCGATGCCTTGGCGTGAAACACGCAAGGCCTATAATATATGGGTTTCAGAAACAATGTTACAACAAACACAAGTGGATACTGTGATTCCGTACTATAATAAATTTATGGAACGATTTCCCACTGTTTCGACCTTGGCTGAAGCAGAGTTAGAAGAAGTTTATACTTATTGGCAAGGGTTAGGATACTATAGAAGGGCAGCTAACCTCCATAGGGGTGCACGGTTGATCTGTGAAGCATTTGAGGGAGAATTTCCTAGAGATCCGACGGAGGCAAAGACGATACCTGGAGTAGGTCCTTATACGTTAGGTGCAGTACTGAGTATTGCATACGGTATTGCACTCCCGGCAGTGGATGGCAATGTGATGAGAGTGCTTGCGAGAGCATTCCGTATAGATGCGGATATTGCGGTAGCTAAGAATCGTAAGATTTTTGAAGAGTGCGTGATGCGACTTATGCCATCAGACCCCAATCGTTTCAATCAGAGCCTTATGGAACTTGGGGCGACAGTATGCACACCGAAGAATCCAAAATGTGAAATTTGTCCGGTGCAAAGCCAGTGTGAAGGTTACAAAGTTGGTGATGCGACAAATTACCCTATTAAGACACCAAAGGCAAAACCGGTTGAGGAGCGATACCATGTATGTCTTATCAAAAAAGATGGAGCGATATGGCTTGAAAAAAGAGATGAAGATGGCCTATTAGCAGGTATGTGGGGATTGCCGATGATCTGCGAGAGTGAAGTGCATCTTTATGAGCGGGTACTCAATAGTAGTACGATTTTACCCGAGATCAAACATGTGTTTACACACAAAAAATGGGTGATGACACCGTGTTGTACCACATACTGTGAGGCTTTAGAAGAGCAACTCTCCTTATTGCAAAGAGGATGTAGTGAGGGGCGATATGTGACGCGGGAAGAGATGGCAGATTTGCCGATTGCTACAGCTTTTAAGAAAGTTATTAAGAAAGGAATAGGGTTATGATATTACTTACAGCAACAGAACTTAGTAAAATATATGGAGAAAAGGTGATTTTTGACCAAATCTCTTTTAGTATTGATAGTCAGGATAAGATTGGTCTGATTGGGGTTAATGGAACAGGAAAGAGTAGTTTGCTCAAGATTATTGCGGGGCAAGAAGTACCAGATCGTGGAGAAATTGCAACATCCAATGAGTTGAAGGTGGAATACCTTCCACAGATGCCAGAGTTTAAAGAAGATATTACTGTATTGGAACAAATCTTCTATGGAGAATCTGAATTTATGAGGGTACTTAGACACTATCACGAAGCAGTGATTGCGTTAGAAGCAGATCCGATGAATGAGAAACTTCAAGAGAAGCTTATGAAGCTGAGTAGTCAAATGGATGTACATGATGCATGGAAAGCGGATAGTGAGGCTAAGGCTGTATTGACACGTATGGGTATTACTGATTTTGGCGCAAAGGTAGGGACGCTTTCAGGAGGTCAAAGAAAACGTATTGCCTTAGCAGGTGCACTCATTAGACCTTGCAATCTACTGATACTTGACGAGCCAACCAACCACTTGGATAATGATACCATTGATTATTTGGAGGAATTATTACAAGCCAAAAAGTGTGCATTACTCATGGTAACGCATGATCGCTACTTTCTTGATCGTGTAACTAATAAAATTTTGGAGATTGATGAAAGTAAGCTGTATAAATATGATGGGAATTATGAAACGTTTATTGAGCTCAAAGCGCAGCGTGAAGCGATGAATGAGCGTCTGCGTGAAAAACAACAAAGTTTGTTCAAGCAAGAACTTGAATGGATGAGAAAAGGTGTTGAGGCAAGACGAACTAAGCAAAAAGCAAGACAGGATCGTTTTTACGAGCTGCAAGATAACATGGCAAATAGGCAAGACGAAAAGATGGAAATTGGTTTTGCTACTTCTAGGTTAGGTCGTAAGATTATCGAGCTAAAAGAAATTAGTAAAGCATTTGGAGCTAAAAAAGTATTAGATCAGTTTAACTATACGGTAGTGAGAGGTGACCGCATAGGGATTGTTGGTGATAATGGGATCGGTAAATCTACACTTCTTAATATTATAGATGGTTCTATCTTGCCAGAGTCTGGTGAAATAGAGATTGGCGAGACTGTTCGAATTGGACATTATACCCAAGAAGCCATTGCGATGAATCCGGAGCAACGCGTGATTGATTATATCAAAGATCGCGCGGAGTATATCGAAGCGGCGGATGGTAGCAAAATTTCAGCAAGTCGTATGCTGGAGCGCTTTTTATTCCCAGCACATATGCAGTATGCACCGATTGGTAAACTATCAGGTGGTGAAAAACGCCGCTTATATCTGTTGGGTGTTTTGATGAACCAGGTAAATGTGCTATTGCTTGATGAGCCGACTAATGACCTTGATATTCAGACGCTACAGATTCTTGAAGATTACCTCGATGAGTTTGATGGGCCGGTTATTACCGTATCTCATGACCGCTATTTCTTGGATCGTATTGCGGAGAAGATATTTGATTTTGAGGGTGATGGGAGAGTGCGAGAATATCCAGGTAATTACAGCGATTATAGGATGAGAAAAGAATCTGAAAAAGCTGTAAAGGAGCCACTCAATCAAAAGGAGAAAAAAAGTTCTGCTAAGCCAAAAGAAAATGTGAAAGTGCGTATGAGTTATAATGATAAGAAAGAATTTGAGACGATTGAATCAGAAATTGAGAAATTGGAAGAAAAACTAGGTGAGATTGAATCGGATATTGTAAAGTTCGCAACGAATTATGGTAAGCTTAACGAACTGACACAAGAAAAAGAAGAGGTAGAAGAGGCGCTTATGTATAAGATGGAAAGATGGGAATACTTAAGTGAACTTGCAGAGCAAGCAAAATAGCAACAAAAAAGTGTTAGGGTAATGCGTTTCCCTAACACTTTTTTTGTCTAGAATAACATACTAATAATAAGAATAATAATAGCTGGTGGGATGATCCACTTTAATAAGAAGTTGAAGAATCCAAGAGTTGGAGATGGATATTTTCCATCGTTTGTAAATTCTTTTGAAAGGTTGCTTGCCTTCCAAACCCAAAGGCCGATTACAGCTGTGCAAACGCCACCTAATGGAATTGCAATGTTGTTTGTGATGAAGTCAAGGAAACCAAAGATGCTCATACCAGCGATTTGAATTGCTGCAAGAGGCCCTTCACCTAAAATATTGATGATTGCACCCACTAGTCCAGCACCAGCAATTGAAAGGGTAGCCACTTTACGTGACCAGTTGAACTTTTCAGAAACAACTGTGACCATGATTTCTACCATTGAGATAAGTGAAGTGATTGCAGCTACGATAACAAGTAAGAAGAATAAAGCACCAAACCATCTGCCACCAGCCATTTGATTGAAAACTTGAGGTAATGATTTGAAAAGAAGTGATGGACCTGCATCAGGTGACCCACCAAATGTAAATACTACAGGGAAGATTAAAAGCCCTGAGAAAAGTGCAATAACTGTATCTGCAATAATAACCTGTTTTGAAATACTGTTGATATTTTCATTTTTTGGAATATAACTTCCGTATGTAATGAGAAGTCCCATTCCTAGACTTAGTGAGAAGAATGCTTGACCGATTGCAGCAATGACAACACTTAAGTTGATTTCACTAAAGTCAGGTTTGAATAAGAATACAAGTGCATCATCGAAGCCGTCTAATGTTGTAGAATAGCCGATTAGGATAATGAAGATGACGAATAAAATTGGCATAAGGATCTTAGAATACTTCTCGACACCGCCTTTGATTCCTGAAATATTCACGAACCCTGTAAGTCCGATAGCAAGGACGCTACCAAGGATTGGCCAGGCGATATTTTGATTCATTCCTGCAAAGAAGTCGTTGAAATGTGTAACAGCTTCAACCCCTTCTGGGATGGCATAGAGAGAGCCTGTGAGCGATGCGCCGAGGTAATAGATTACCCAGCCTGCGATCATAATATAGAAAGTGAGTACAATAAATACAGTTGCTGTAACAAACCAACCAAGAATATTGTATTTTTTATTCTTCCCTACAGCGCCAAAGGCATCTACCGCATTGACACTTGTAAAGCGTCCGATAGACAACTCTGTATAAATAAGAGGGTACCCCATAAGAATAGTTGCTAAAAGGTAAATGAAAATAAAGGCGCTCCCCCCGTTATTTCCTACCATGTACGGGAATTTCCAAATGTTCCCGAGTCCGATTGCAGAACCTGCTGCTGCGGCAACAATGCCAAGTTTGGTTCCGAAAGTATCACGATTTTGCATAAACTACACCCTTTCGTTATCTGTATTATGTTATCTTGTTAACATTTAAGTGTGATTATATATAAAATAAATTTTAATATCAATATAAAATTCTTATGACTAAATATTAAAATAATTATGTTAATTTTAAAATCTAATTAGAAGTTGCATTTAAATGGGTTTTGTAAAAAAAATAAGAAATGGAAAATATTTAAAAATGATTTTTTATTTCCTAGCAAATTACAAAAGACGTAAAATGAAAAGGATAAATACAAATACACTATTTTTTTTGAGCTAAAGTGTGTATAATAAGATAAGAATGCCTAAGGAGGATGGAAAAATGGATGAAAATAACTTAACGATGGCTGACTTAATGGCAGAAGTCGATCTTACAATGAAACGTATTCGTAAAGGGGATATCAAAAAAGCGAAAGTTGTCTCTGTAGAAGATTCAGGGGTTGTTGCAAACATCAACTACCATGCAGATGCGTTAATTCCATGGTCTGAATATGCTTATGAAGAAGTAAGCAAAGAAGATGTACAAATTGGTGACGAATTTGAAGTGCTAGTATTAAGTGTAGATGATGGAGATGGCAACGTACTTGTATCAAAAAGACGTGCTGAATTAGAAACTTCTTATGAGAATATTGCAAAAATGTTTGCTAATCATGCGCAATTTGCTGTAAAGGTCAAAGAAGTTGTAAAAGGAGGACTTACCACTTCTGTACAAGGTGTAAGAGCGTTTATTCCAGCATCACAGATTTCACATACGTTTGTTGACGATCTTACAAAATATGTAGGACAAACAGTGGAAGTTGAGATTATTGAATTTGATCCAAGTAAACGTAAACTTGTATTATCAGGACGTGCAATCTCTAAAGCGAAAGCTGATGAGGCAAAAGCAGAGAGACTTGCTGCAATCGTTGAAGGTGAGAAATACACAGGTACGATTACAAAATTAATGCCATACGGTGCGTTTGTTAACATTGGTGGGGTGGAAGGTCTTGTGCGTAATGCAGATCTTTCATGGGTAAGGATCAAACATCCATCAGATGTTGTTAAGGAAGGTCAGCAAGTTGATGTGACTGTACTCAGTGTAGAGGATGGTAAGATTGCACTTAGAATGAAGGATATCACAATGGATCCATGGTATCTTGAAACTGCTAACTTAGAAAAAGGACAGATCCTTATGGGAAAAGTGACTAAGTTTATGAACTTTGGTGCATTTGTAGCAATCAGTGAAAATGTAGAGGGATTAGTGCATATTTCTCAAATTACAGATAGAAGAATCTCGAAACCAGATGAAGCTTTAGAGTTAGGTCAAGAGGTGAAAGTAAAAGTGGTTAGTATAGATAAAGAAAGCAAACGTGTATCTTTAAGTATCAATGCAGCTCAAGAAGTGGTAGAAGAAAATATTGAGCAGTACATGGAAGAAGATGAAACATCAACAATGGGTGATGTTTTAGGAGATACATTCAAAAATCTTTTTAACTAATGCACAAAAAGTCCTAGAAATAGGGCTTTTTTTAATAGGAGGTTGGCGTGAATAAATTAGTCATTTTTGATATTGATGGGACGCTTCTTGATTCGGTGTTGTTTAATGTAAAGGGGCTCAATCAAACACTTGAAGCGATGGGCTTTAAGCATCGTGTAGATGAGATGCTTGTAAGAGCGTATCTGGGATGCACAGGGGAAGATTTCTATGCAGGTGTATTGGATAGTGAGACGAGAGTGCATTGGGAAGCCATCCGTGCTTATAATAGAAAGTATAATGGCGAGCTCATGCTACGCTATGGGAGAGGGTTTAAAGGGGTCAAAAAAACAATTGAAAATCTAAAAAATGCAGGTGCAAAAATTGCAATCTATAGCAATTGCTCTAGGGTCTATATGGATCGTGCGATTCAAGTGGTAGGTATCGGTGAATGGGTGGATTATCACGAGTGTGTGAAGGATCATGGGATTGAAAAACCAGAGCTTGTTGAAAAGATCATCGATCATTTTGGTGGTGTAGATGCAGTTGTGGTGGGGGATCGTATACATGATTATGAGGCGGCTTTGGCTAATGAGATTCCTTGCATTGGTGTGATGTATGGATATGGATGTGATGAGATGGTGGACTGTGACTATCACTTATATAGGATGGAGGAGCTTGTGGAAATATTAAAGAGAATAGGGTGAAAATATGAAATGGTTGAAGAAGCTTTTTGGAAAAAACACACAAAACCTATATCATGTACGTTATGAAAAGAGTCATGTCACAGGTTTGTTTGATGATTTGTCGCAATGCTTAGATAAGAAAAGGCGATTAGAAAGTTATTTAAATGAGCTCTTGCAAAAAGAAGAAATTCTTAAAAAATATGATCTTTTGGATGAAGAGGATATCAACCGTCTGGTGCTTTTGGGTGGTAAACACAAAGGGATTGAGGAAAGAAGGGACCTTCTGAGAGGGCGGCTTATCAAAAATAATGCAGCGCTCAATAGGCTCACCCCTTTTGAGGATACATTACCAGAGATGATCAAGGAACTTGGGGAAGCAGAACGCAAGTTTAAGGAGAGTGAACGTGACCTGTTTTATTTGGAAGAGGAGTATGAGGCCTTAAAAGAAGATCGCCAAACACTTATTAAGGGCTATCGTTTTCTTAAGGGGTTTAGCATAGCGGTATTAGGTATTTTAATCATTGTGCTCTTTGTTGTATTTGCATTATTACAAACTCTAAGGGAGTCGGTATGGATTTATCTTAGTGTAGTGGGGTGTGGCTTGGTACTTTTTGCGGCTGGGATCGTGTTTTGCAAAGAAGCATTGGAAAAGAAGCTTAGGGATAATGAGATTTTGCAAAAGAAAGCAGTTAGGTATAGTAATAAGACCAAAATTCGCGCATTTCACAATAAGAACTATTTAGACTTTCAGTTTACTAAGCTAGGGGTTGATAGTGTGGCAAAACTTGAAATGTATTATAATCGTTATTTGAAGAGTAAGTCAGACGAAGTGAGCTATGCGCAACTCACACGTGGGCTCATCCAAGTTGAACAAGAAATAGAAAGTTTGTTCGAAGTGAAAGGAATCTCGTTTGAGGAGTTTGACTCAGTAGAGGAGTGGCTTGTGGCTCCAAAGCGTGCAAAAGCTCTTGAGCAGACTGTAGGAGAACGTGATAAGATCCAGATGCAAATACAAGCACTTGATACATATGAGCAAGAACTCAAGCAAGAAATTATCTTGCTTGAAAGTGATCCAGAGTTAGGGGAACTTGTGAAAATCAAATTAAAAGAGTGTGAAGAAGTACGGTTGATGCTTGACAAAAAGCAAAAAAGTGAATAAAATGATGATTAATAATAAAATCAGATGCTATGATAAAGAGGAGTATAGTGTGTCGGCGTTTAGAGAGGGAAGCTTATAAGCTGGAAGGTTTCCTACGAGGAGAGCACTAGAAGGTAGCTTTGGAGCACCACTTTTGAAAATGAAGTAGAAAGTGGCGGGTATGCCCGTTATAGCTTGGAGTGCTTAGCAGAGAAAGTAGCTAAGAATTAAGGTGGTACCGCGAGCTTTTCGTCCTTATATCAGGATCGAAAGGCTCTTTTTTGTTTCCTAAAGTATGAGTGCATCATACAAGTTCTTTGGAAGAGGTGATAGCATGCAACCGGTAGGATTTGTGCTCTTTTGCATTGGTTTGATGATTATCCTTGCGGCAAAACGTATCGTAATGGGTAAGATGAAGGTTGAAGAAAAAGACCAAGTGGAAATGGCGATGCTTATAGGCGGTGCTGTCATTGCGGTAAGAATCGCTGGTTTTATTGTAACTTTTATGGGTGTTATGTTTTTGATGCTCTAGGGCAAGACATTTAAGGAGGAAATAGAATGAAAAACTTAGAAAAAGTATACGATCCTAAAATCGTAGAAGAAAGACTTTATCAAAAATGGATGGATCAAGGGTACTTCCACGCGGAGGTAGACGAGACCAAAGAGCCATTTACAATTATGATGCCACCACCAAATATTACAGGGCACCTTCATATGGGACATGCCCTTGATAATACAATGCAAGATATCCTTATTCGTTACAAACGTATGCAAGGGTACAATGCATTATGGATGCCAGGAACAGACCATGCAGCGATTGCTACAGAGGTGAAAATTGTTGAAGCTATGGCAAAAGAGGGGATTAGTAAAGATGATCTTGGTCGTGAGGCTTTCTTAGAGCGTGCATGGCAGTGGAAAGATCAATTCGGTGGGCGTATCACAGAGCAGCTCAAAAAAATGGGTACATCTTGTGACTGGGAAAGAGAATGCTTTACTATGGATGAAGGCTTATCAAAAGCGGTGCAAGAGGTATTTATCAGACTTCATGAAAAAGGCTACATCTACAAAGGTGCTAGAATTGTAAACTGGTGTCCGGAGTGTCAGACTACAATTTCTGAAGCAGAGGTTATTCATCAAGAAAGTGAAGGTAACTTCTATCACCTGCGATACCCTGTAGTGGGTACAGATGAGTTTATTGAACTTGCAACAACAAGACCTGAGACAATGCTTGGGGATACAGCGGTTGCAGTAAATCCAAAAGATGAACGTTATGCACATTTAGTAGGAAAGATGCTCAAATTACCACTTACAGATCGTGAAATTCCAGTGGTTGCAGATCATTATGTAGATATGGAGTTTGGGACAGGTGTTGTTAAAATCACACCGGCTCATGACCCTAATGACTTTGAGGTAGGATCACGTCATGAGCTCGCGCAAATCTGTGTGATGAATGATGATGGGACGATGAATCACCTTGCAGGTAAATATGAAGGTATGCCACGCTACGAGGCGAGAAAAGCAATGCTTACAGATCTTGAGGAGCAAGGTTTCCTTATCAAGATTGAGCCACATACACACAATGTAGGAACACATGACCGTTGTAAAACCGTTATTGAGCCTATGGTAAAAGCACAGTGGTTTGTACGTATGGAAGAGATGGCAAAACCTGCAATTGAAGCGCTTCAAAAAGGTGATCTTAACTTTGTGCCAGAGCGTTTTGGTAAAACTTACCTTCAATGGCTTGAAAACATCCGTGATTGGTGTATCTCTCGTCAGCTATGGTGGGGACACAGAATTCCGGCATACTACTGTCAATCATGTGGTGAAGTAGTTGTTGCAAGAAATGTGCCAGAGGCGTGTGCAAAATGTGGGCATACACATCTTGTGCAAGATGAAGATTGCTTAGATACATGGTTTAGTTCAGCGCTATGGCCATTCTCAACACTTGGTTGGCCAGACAATACAAAAGAGCTTGAGTACTTCTACCCAACAAATGTACTTGTAACAGGATATGATATTATCTTCTTCTGGGTAGTACGTATGGTATTTTCAGGGATTGAACAAATGGATAAAGTACCTTTCAAAGATGTACTCATCCATGGTCTTGTGCGTGACTCAGAAGGTAGAAAGATGAGTAAATCACTTGGTAATGGGGTTGATCCATTAGAAGTGATTGAACAATACGGAGCGGATGCCCTTCGCCTCACACTCATTACTGGTAATGCACCAGGGAATGATATGCGTTTCTACTATGAGCGTGTGGAAGCGAACCGTAACTTTGGAAACAAATTATGGAATGCATCTCGTTTTATCCTCATGAACTTCGAAAACGAAGACCTTAACTTAGAAGTGGGTATTGATGAGTTAACAGCAGCAGATAAGTGGATCTTATCAAAAGTGAATACGCTTTCAAAAGAAGTATCTGATACAATTGATAAGTATGAGTTAGGTATGGCTGTTCAAAAACTCTATGACTTTGCATGGGAAGAGTTCTGTGATTGGTACATTGAGATGGTGAAACCACGCCTTTACAACGAAGAAGATACGACACGTAAGGCTGCGTTATGGACACTTAAGACTGTTATGACAAACGTACTTAAGATGATTCATCCATATATGCCATTTATTACAGAAGAGATCTTTATGGGATTACAAGACCAAGAAGAAAGTATTATGATCTCTGCATGGCCAACATTCAAAGAAGAATGGCACTTTGAAGTGGAGGAAGAAGAGATTGAACTTATGAAAGGTGCAGTACGTACAATTCGTAACGTAAGAAGTGAGATGAACGTACCACCATCACGTAAAGCAAAAGTATTTGTTGTATCAGAAGATGTAAAAGTACTAGATATTTTTGAAAGAGGCAAAGTATTCTTTGGTTCATTAGGATTTGCTTCAGAAGTAGTGATGCAAAAAGATACAACAGATATTGCAGATGATGCGGTATCTATGATTATTCCGAATGCTGTAATCTATATTCCGTTTGCAGAACTTGTAGATATTGAAAAAGAACTTGAGAGACTCGCAAAAGAAAAGAAAAAACTTGAAAGTGAAGTAGAACGTGTAACGAAGAAACTTGCGAACCAAGGATTTGTTGCAAAAGCACCAGAATCACTTATCGAAGAAGAAAAAGCAAAACAAGCGAAATACGAAGCGATGCTTACTGAGATTTTAGAGCGTATTGCAAAGCTTACAAAATAGAATCTACTATATAAATGGTAGAGTTTATACAAAAAAGCCCGATGACTGATGTCATCGGGCTTTTTGTTATGCGCGTTTAGAAAGTGGTGTGTAGTCACGTCTAGGCGCAACACACTTATAAGCAGGGCGAATGATTTTACCTGCATTTACAAGTTCCTCAAGTCTATGTGCACTCCAACCTACGATACGTGCGATAGCGAAGATCGGGGTATAAAGTTCTAAGGGGAGGTCGAGCATGCTGTAGACAAAACCAGAGTAGAAATCAACATTGGCGCTGACTCCTTTGTACATTTTGCGGGAGCTACTGATCACTTCAGGTGCAAGTTTCTCTACTAGTGAATAGAAGTTATATTCGTCAGATAGCCCTTTCTCATCAGCCAGTTTTTCGGCGTAGCTTTTGAGAATATTTGCTCTTGGATCGGAGACTGAGTAGACGGCGTGCCCGATTCCGTAGATGAGTCCGGCTTTATCAAATGCTTCTTTATTAAGAAGACGGGTTAAGTAGTCTTTGACCTCATTCTCATCTTTCCAATCTTTAATTGTTGTTTTCATATCTTCGAACATATGCACGACCTTGAGGTTGGCCCCACCATGTTTTGGACCTTTGAGCGAACCCAGGGCGGCTGCTATAACAGAGTAGGTATCTGTACCGGAAGAGGTGACTAAGTGTGTTGTGAAGGAAGAGTTGTTACCGCCACCGTGCTCTGCGTGAAGAATAAGTGCTAAATCAAGAAGTGTCGCTTCGAGTTGTGTATACTTGCTATCTGGTCTGAGCATATAAAGGATATTCTCTGCGGTGGTCAGATCGGGTCTGGGTGAATGGATGTAAAGGCTATTGTTGCCGTGGTAATGAGAAAGGGCTTGGTAGCCGTATACGGCAATTGTTGGGAAGCTGGAGATGAGCTGAATACATTGTCTCAGTACATTGGGGAGAGTTACATCGTCAGCGGACTCATCATAGCTATAAAGTGCAAGGACACTTCTTGCAAGAAGATTCATAATATCTTTGCTAGGGGCTTTGAGAATCATGTCTCTAAGGAAACCATCCGGTAACTTACGATAGTTACCAAGTAAGTTGTAGAAAGACTCTAGTTCATCTGAAGTGGGAAGTTTGCCAAAGAGTAGGAGATAAGCGGTTTCTTCAAAACCAAAACGAAGATCTTTGAGATAGCCAGAGGTTAAATCGTTGATATCAATCCCGCGGTAGATTAAACGACCGGGTACGGGGATAATCTCACCTTCATCTACAACATAGGAGTGAACTTCACCTATTTCGGTGAGGCCTACGAGTACACCGCGCCCGTCCAAATCCCTCAGTCCGCGCTTAACAGCATATTTGGTGAAGAGCTCGGGGTTGATGGTATTACAGTGTTGTACCTGTGTGGAGAGTTGGGAAAATGCCAGTTTTTCATCAAATACTTCTTTTAAGTTTTCCAAATGTGTTCCTCCTTCTATAAATTAAATTTTCTAAAAATATTAGTACATTTAATTTATCATTGTAATATTTGATTTGTCAATATTGTCTACAAAATTTGTGAATATAAGATGAAGGAAATTGAAATGTTTCAAACAATATATTAAATATTCAGAAAATGATATATTTCTTATGGAATATATATGATTATGAAGGAACTAATATGTGATGGGAGGGGTAGGGGGAGAGGGGGAAAGTGGAAAACTATGTCGAAAAAATGTGTTCAAAAAGTGTTGATTTACAAAGAATATAGCAAATACTCCTAAAAAGATAGATATCCAGATAACATAAAGTCATCAAACGAACAAGCTGAAAAACAGATGTATGTAATATGCCGACAAGTAGAGATATAAATTCTAACATATGATAGTATACAATTATACAAAGTCAACAATAGGCATAAAAACGGCCTAATAAACATAATTATTTTAAATAAATGCTAGATTATTATTGAATTCCTGCACAAGATGTGTTAATATGAAAAACATAAAAAAGATCAAAAGTTGATGAACGTTGAAGTTTTTAATTGTAAAACTTGCAAATATGAAGCAGCTGATTGGTCAAAAGCAAGTGCGTTTCTCGGAAGTGTACTTTATAATAAGAAAACATAAATAAATGGAGGGGATAATTATGAAAAAGTTCGCGAGAAAATTTTCAATCATGATGGTAGTGGGGGCAATGGGAATCTCTACATTAGCTGGTTGCGGAAGTAAAGATACTGCAACAGACACACCATCAACATCTACAGAGAATCAGACAAATGCTGGTGGAGAAGAAACTAAGAAGAGCACATACGATACAATGGTAGTTGGTTGTGATGAAATGAATGGTGTATTCAGTCCATTCTTTGGAACAACAGGCCCAGATAACGATGTGACAGAACGCGTTGTAGAAGCGTTAATTGGTACGGATAGAGGCGGCGCACCAGTGAGTGAACTTGCAGACTTCACTTTCGAGGAAGTGCCAGGTGCTGATGGTAAAGTAGAAAAAACTGTTTATACATTTAAACTTAAAGATGGTGCAACATTCAGTGATGGAAAGCCAGTAACAGCTGATGACATCATCTTTACATATAAAGTGTTATCAGATCCAACTTACGATGGTCCATCTACAATCTTCACAACACCAATCATCGGAATTAATGAATACCGTTATGATGATGCAAACTACGCAGGTAAGATTGAAGAACTTAAAGCACAATCTCAAAATGTAACAGATGATGAGATTAAAGCGTATCTTGCGACTTACTGTGCTGGGGACTATGATAGCTACGGTGAAGAAGCAATCATTGATTACTTAGGTGGTAAAGTTGATGGGATTGATGGTCTTTCAGGAGATGCTAAGAAAACAGCAATTGTTGATGCTTACGCAAAATACGAATTTGAAAATGCATACGACACACACAAAGCGTCTACAATCGATGGCAAATACAAAGCTTTAGAAAAAGAATACATCAAATCTAACCTTGCATCTGGTACAGCAAACGTACCTGATATCTCAGGGATCAAAAAGGTTGATGAGCAAACTGTAGAAGTAACAATCACAGGTGTTGACCCTAAAGCAATCTGGAACTTAGGTGGAATTAAGATTGCACCAGCTCACTACTATGCACCAAGTGGCCTTAAAAAAGGAGACTTAGCAGAAGTAAGAGCGCAAAATAACGCACCAATGGGATCTGGACCATACAAATTCGAGAAATTCGAGAACAATATCGTAACACTTCGTGCAAACGAAACTTACCACAAAGGTGCACCAAAAGTACCAAGTGTTAAAATTCAGGTAGTTGCTAAAGCAAATAAACTTGATTCTATCCAAATGAAGACAATCGACGTTTCTGATCCAAATGCGAATCCAGAGACACTTCAAAAAGTTAAAGATGCAGGACTTCACTACGAGCTTATTGATAACCTTGGTTATGGTTATATCGGTCTTAATGCGGACCGTATTACAGATAAGAATGTACGTAAAGGTTTAATGCACCTTATGAACAGAAAACCTGCAGTTGAAACTTACTACGGTGAGTTAGCATCTGTAATCGAGAGACCTATGTCTCGTGTATCATGGGCTTACCCAGAAGATGCACAAGAAGTTTACCCATTCGACCCTGCAAAAGCATTAGAGTGCTTTGAAGCTGCTGGTTACAAACAAGAAAATGGTAAGCTGATGAAAGATGGCAAACAACTTAAATATGAAGTAGGTATTGCTGGTGATGGTACAATGGATCACCCAGCTGCTCCAGTTTTAACTCAAATGAAAACTGAGCTTGAGAAACTTGGTGGAATCCTTGAAATCAATGACTGTGATGGCACAATCCTCTTCGACCGCTTAAATGCTGGTGATTGGGATATGTGGGTTGCTGCATGGCAGGCAACAGTTGACCCTGATATGTACCAAGTGTACCATTCACAAGGTCCATCAAATCACTACAAGATCAAAGATGCAAAACTTGATCAATTGATCGCTGATGCACGTTCAACAAATGATGTAGAGGTAAGAAAAGATATGTACTCACAGGCATTAGACATCATTATGGATGAAGCGGTAGAGATGCCAGTTTACCAAAGAAAAAATATGTTTGTATTCAACCCAGAGGTAATCAATGTAGATACTTTAGCTAAAGATCAAACACCTTTCTATAGCTACTGGGCTGAAATTCAAACACTTGAACTTAAATAGTTCTCTATAGAGTAGATTAACTTAAATCACCAACCTTATGGTTGGTGATTTAAAAAAAACTTACATAAGAGTTATGTAAATGTTAACAAGTAAATAAAAGGAGGTTAAACGATGAAACAATATATCATCAGAAGACTAGCAATCAGTATCCTTGTATTGTTTGGTGTATCGATTATTGTCTATGCGCTCATGCGTTCGACACCAGGAGATTATGTTGGGACAATCACAAATGGTAATCCAAATATTACAGCAGAAATGAAAGAAAACTTAATGAGACTATACGGACTTGATAAAGGGATCGTAGAAGGTTACATAGGGTGGCTTAAAGAAGCAATCCAAGGGAATT
>JBOFIR010000004.1:0-3402 GCA_051650265.1 Cellulosilyticaceae bacterium | reverse complement strand
TATTAAAAAACAAATAAAAAGAATAATATTCCCTCCTAGTTACATAGATAATTTAACTTTAATATAGTCAGTGAAAGCTTCTCGTGCAGCCGTAGAGTATTTTTTACTAATAGGTAACTGATGATGTGTCGTGGTGATTAAGTCAAACCCCACTAAGTTTTTAACATACATTAAGTTAACCAAAAAGCTACGGTGGCACCTTAAAAATAAACTACTATTAATTTCTTCTTCAAGCTTAGACATTTTATTATAGAAAGAAATCTTTTCTCCATTGTTCATAAAAGCGGTAATCTTTCTGAGGTTAGATTCAAAGTAGATGACTTCATCCAGGTGGAGTGTATAGATATCTTGATTGTTTTTGACATAGATAACATTTTTCTTATGATATGTAATTTTTTCATGGAGTGCCAAGAACTTAGGGGCTATGTCTGAGTAGGTAAAGGGTTTGAGGATATAGCTATAGGCATTGACACTGTAACTATCTAAAGCATACTCCTTGCTACTGGTGACAAAGATGATATAGACATCACCGCATAGCCTTCGGATTTGGGAAGCTGTATCGATACCATTGAGACCTGTCATGAGGATATCTAAAAATAAAATATCGAAGTAATTGGGGTGATTGGAACAAAAATTTAATAGCGTCTCTCCGGATTCAAAAGAAGTTATCTCTAAAGCAATATGATGAACTGAAGCAATTTGGTTGAGAATCTCGGATAACTGTGTAATGAAAAAGGGTTGATCATCGCATAAACCTATTTTTAACATAAAAATAACTCCTTCCTATTTATTTTATTAAAGGTATTTAAATTATACATGATTCATCCAAAAGTTACAAAAGATAGACCGAAACTTCCAAACTCATATACTTAGGACATCAGACGATATATACTTTGAAGGTAAAAAACATATAGAAAAGAGCAAGATTACAGAAATGTAATTCACGCAAAGCTATAGGGGCTAAGGCTTGATCAGCTATGCCAGCCAGTTGCCTAGAAGTGACACGCTTCGAGGATTAGTTTTCTAAAAATTAATTTGAGGAGGAACGACATGAAAAACAAAAAGTTTAAAGTAGCCCTTGCAAAAACACTTATTGCAACAATGATGGTGACTAACGTAGCACCGACTATGAAGGTTTTTGCAGGAACGAATGATCACAAAGGTATCGTAAAGTCAGTAGAACAAAAGCGTAATGTAATGTATTACGGAGATTGGTCAGTATGGGGTGGACAAGGCAACTTCTATCCACAAGATATACCAGCAGACCAGCTCACACATCTGAACTTTGCCTTCTTAGACTTTGATAGTGAAGGAAATCTAATCTTTACAGATAAAGACGCTGCTACAGGCAATCCTTTAGGACAAGCAGGTGTGACATGGGGAGATGTGAATGCAGGAATCTTACCAGCACTTGTAGAACTACGTGCCCAAAATCCTAACTTAAAAATAGGTGTATCTATCGGAGGATGGTCCAAATCAGGCGATTTCTCAGAGGTAGCAGCAAACCCAGCCAAGAGAGCACGTTTCGTAGAAAATGTCATGAAATTCGTTGAGTACACGAATATGGATTTCGTAGATATAGACTGGGAATACCCAGCGTCAGTTAGACAACCAGATTTAGTAGACAACAAAAATGATGAAGGCACACCACATTCTAGACCTGAAGATAAAGAGAATTATATCTTATTACTTCAAGACTTAAGAGATGCACTTAATCAAAAAGAAATAGAACTTGGCAAGACGTATGAGTTATCAGTAGCATTACCAGCATCACGTGACAAATTAGCAGATGGTGTAGACATTCAAAAGATGTTTGAAATTATAGACTTTGGTAACCTCATGACTTATGACATGAGAGGGGCATTTGACCCAATCAGTGGTCACCAAACGCCACTATATCCAAATAGTAATGATCCATATATAGACAGAGGATATTCAATTGACCAAGTGGTAGATTATATGATCACACAAGGTGCACCAGCTGAGAAACTTGTAGTAGGAGCAGCTTACTATACACGTGGATGGGAACAAGTATCAGGTGGGACAGACGCAGCTAATCCAGGATTATTTGGAGAAGCAGCTATCGTTGGAAAAGATGCAGATCAGACACCATCTAGAGGTGCGAACAATGAACTCCCAGTAGCCAATGGAGACGGTGGTCGCCGCGGCGGAGTGTGGAGCTATAGAAACTTAGATCGATTAAAAGGAACTTATGCAGGGCTCAAAGAGTACTGGGATGATGAGGCCAAAGCGCCATACTTATACAGTGCACAAACAGTTGCATTCTTTACGTATGATAATGTCAGATCAGTGACAGAAAAAGCAAACTATGTTAATGCAAATGACTTAGGTGGAGTAATCGCATGGATGGCATCCAATGATGCACCAACGACTTCTAGCAAACGTGATGAACTCACGAAAGCAACTAAAAAAGCTTTATTTGGCAATGGTAAGCTAACAGAGCATGAGATTGTCTATGCAGATTTAGCTATTGAAGTAGCCATCAGACCATACAATGAAGCATGGGGTAACACAGGTGGTTATGAAATCTCTATCAAAAATAACGAGCGATTAGAAGAAAGTGGAGAAGTACTATCTTCTGTTGAAAAAATGGCAGAAACGATTACCCTTCCAAAACTTTATATCAAACATACAGGCAACCCACTTATGAGTGGGGATTATACAGCAGGGACAGTCACTCAAGAGGGAGACTACACAGTCGTTGACTTTGGCGGGATCTGGGATGGTAAAGCCATTGAGCCAGGACAAACATACAACTTCAAGCTCAAAACAACAGGACAAGTAGAAGACATCAGTGCGATAGAAAGCATCGAAATGGTACAACGTATCAGCAAGTCTGGAGAAGAGATCAAACGCCAGACAATCTACGGAGATATGGTACAAGGCAATCAAGCACCAGCCATCAAAGGCGCAAATGATAAGACCATCACAGTAGGACAAACATTTGATCCAATGGCAGGCATCACAGCACTAGACAAAGAAGACGGTGACCTAACAGCTAAGGTAAAAGTTGAAGGTGAAGTGAATGTGAATGAAGTAGGGACTTATACGCTTACATACACAGTAACAGATTCAGAAGGTCTTCAAACAACTGTCATCAGAACAATCACGGTACAAGCTAAGTTACCAAACCAAGCACCAGTATTAAACGGTGTTACAGACCAAACAATTAAGTTAGGCGAGGCATTTGATCCAATGGCAGGTGTAACGGCTACAGACCAAGAAGATGGCAATCTAACAAGTCAAATCGTAGTTGAAGGTGAAGTGAATGTGAATCAAGCAGGTACTTACACACTCACATACACAGTTGCAGATAGTGAAGGTGCACAAACTACTAAGACAAGAACAATCACAGTGGAAGAAGTGGTAGCACCACCAGTA
>JBOFIR010000003.1:0-3492 GCA_051650265.1 Cellulosilyticaceae bacterium | reverse complement strand
GTTTAGTATTGGCATAGAGTAGTGCAGAATCGAGGTTGTTGATCCCTTTGCCGCCACCTTGAGCAGCTGTTGGTGTACCGCCACCACGACCATCGATGAACGTGACGCTATCTTGAAGAAGCTTACTCATATTAAGCTGCCTAAGTTCAGCTGAGCACATAAATACAAGGTAGCCCATACCTGCTTCTTTGAGTGCGAGAAGTGTAATGGTATTGGGGGAAGCAACCAATTTGTTGGCAAAGCGTTGGAGGTCTTTGATCGACTTGTTGTCATATACTTCTTGGATGATTTGGTAGCCCCCTACAGTAGGTGTTTGTTGAAGCAATGCTTGCGCTTCATAGTCCTCTATAGTCAGTCTGAGTGAATTGGCTTCACTGAGTGCTTTTTGCGCTTTGGACGTTGCCTCAGTAAGAGCTGCTTGTGTGTCGGTAGCTGTAGCGGCTAAGTGGTTGATGCTACGGAAGCCTGCGATGAAGTGGAGGCGTAAGCCGCCTTTGTACTTCTCTGATTTGAGCAGGCTGCAGTGCATGAGCTCTAAAGTACTCTGTGGATGAATGCCACAGCAAGCATCTATGCTGAGCGCACCAATCTGGACAAGACGGATGGCATCAACGCCTTTTTGAGGGAGCTTACGCAGTTTGAGTTTCTTGAGCTCTTGTTTGGTTGGGTAAAAGCATGTCACAGGGATACATTGGCGGATGAGGTGGTTCGCTTTTTCAAAGATCTGCTGAAGCTGTGTAGCATCTAGGATTTGATCAATATCTAGTGTACAGATTTCTCGTCCTAAGTGAAAACTAAGTGTCTGTGCGTTGTGGTCTTCTAACAGGAGCGCAGAGAGAAGGTGCTGTGCGAGATGATGTTGCATATGATCAAGGCGTCGGGCCCAGTCAATTGTGCACTTTACCTTATGAATTTTGATAGGCTTTTTAGAACTGACGTGGTAGATGGTGCCGTCTTTCTCATAGACATCATTGATCTTACAGTCCTCAATCATCCCTGTATCACAAGGTTGACCGCCCCCTGTAGGGTAGAAGGCTGTTTGGTTGAGGACAATATGAAAAGCCCCATCTTGTTCGGTGACTTCGGTGACCTCAGCGATGAAGTCTTGAAGGTAGGGATGTGTATCGTAAAGTTTAGACATAGAAAACTCCTTAAGTATGAAAAAATTTGATGACTCTATTATAGCAGAGTAGGAATTATTACGACACGCTGTTAATAGAAAATTATTTTTGGAAACAACTTGAATAACTGCGTGTCTTTTCATACAATTTAATAAAGCACTTTGTTGGAGGGGGATTTAGATGAAATCTCAAGGAACAAAGAAGAGGTATCAAAGCGTAGTGTGGATAGCAATAGGTGCAGTGGTGTGCATATTAGTGGGCTTGTTTGCAGATCGGTATGCAGACCGCGTGATGAGAAAGTCTTGTGAGGCAGTATCGCATATTCAGCTGATACGTGTTGAGCCAGGCAAAGATCCTGAAGTACAAGTGGCTTTTAGCATAGAAGAAAAGAAAGAGCAAATTGAACAAATCATAGAACGCATCAATAGTGAGGATTTCTATTTTATAGGAGAGCCCAAATACACCGGTGATCGCATGGAGATAGGAATCTATACAGCAGATACGAGTGTGTATATCTATGATGTTGATCATAGTGTACGGATCTTAAAGGGAGAAAAAGTCATTTCACTCAAAGCAAAGGATGCGACTTTTTTTGATGAGCTAGAGGCAATCATTAGGGAGTAAGTACAACGTGAATAGTAGGGCGTGTATCCTAGGGCAAAATATATAAAGTCCTAGGATTTTTTAGTGGAGAAGGATTACAATACTAGCAAAAGAGCAGGAGCCTTTCTAGTTAAAGAAAAATATGATAAAATATTATAACTATTTAAAATAAATTTTAAAAGAGGTTCTAAGTTATGGCATATTTATATCATGGTTCATTAGTTGCAGGAATAGCCACCTTACAAGTAAGATCTTATGTGAGAGATTACCCAGGCGAAAAGGTAGTTTATTTAAGTGGAAGTAGGGCCTATGCATTATTTTATATATGGGATGCAGTACATAATCAACGCACAGGCAAATATGTTACATGTTCGCTGAAAGAAGGGATCGTACACTATTATGAGCAATTTCCAAATCAGGTGGAGGCTTTCTACGATGGGGTGAGCGGTTATATGTACGCGGTGCGTCGAGATAACAATTTTATCAGTACATCAGAGTATGATATGTGGTTGAGTAAAAAGGACGTTCAGATTGAACAAGCAGTATTTATTCCTAATGTGTATGATGAAATCAAGCGATATGAAGAGGAGGGGAATATCAAAATCATACGATTTAATAGGTTATCAGAGCAGGAGAAGAAGCAATGTTCTGAACGTATGATGTTTCATATTAAAAAGAATAATCTATTAGAAATGCCGCATAGTGAAGAGTCTCAATTTGTTAGATACTATTTTTCAGATGCATGGGAGTGTGCAAAGGCATCTGCTGAGCTTGTCTAGATCGTGTAGGTGTATGGCATAGAAAGTTAAGGGGAGGGGAAGTAGAGCGGGTGAAAAAAATAGTGATAGGTTTAATAAGTATCGGTTTATTAGTCAGTGCGACAGCATGTTCAGGAAGGGCTATAACACAAGAAAATCAAGAGATGAATCTGCATAAAGTGGTATTAACACAAGAGGAGATGGAGCTATTGGCACTTCTAGGTGAGGGGGGCAATAGTACCATTTATGACTATACACTAGGTGAGCATATACAATCCATGCGTGTGAGTATCTATACATTGAATGAAGATTTGGAATGGGAGATCAGTGGTGACTTGATCAGTCAGGTTAATTACCCAAAGGGGCGTCTTGCGATTTCTAGTGAAGAGAATCAGGAGTATCGTATCTCAGTACAGGATGAAGGGGGGAGAAGCGCAATAGTTACAGCGCTTAATGAAGAAGATGGTGCGTATAGTATGCATGGTATGGATTGGGCTGAGACGACCACGCTTAAAACAAACGAAGAAGTTCCGGTGTTGATTAGGGTAAGTACGAATGAGAGTAGCATGAGTATGTATGGTGTAGAGAGCTACTTTGAACCCAAAAGGTTAAAGGGACATGGAGAAGTTGTTGCAATCACCATCATGTTTTCGGAAAAAAAGACGGATGATCTAACGAGACAAGCACGGATAAAAATGTAAGATAATACGAGGGGGAATAAGAATGAAGTTAAGAAGTATTTGGATGATGTTAGTAGCAGCAAGCATACTCAGCTATCCTGTATTAGGGGATGAGGTTACGAAGGCTGCGGAGAGTAAAGTAGAGTCTGAAAAGATGGAGTTGAATGAGGTGGTAGATTCATTGACCCAGGTGCATGATCAAGAGGTTGCATTTATGAGAAAATATGGGGAAGAAGTCAATGTGAGTGCAGTTCAAGGAGAA
The DNA here is from genome assembly GCA_051650265.1 of Cellulosilyticaceae bacterium. Taxonomy (GTDB): domain Bacteria; phylum Bacillota; class Clostridia; order Lachnospirales; family Cellulosilyticaceae; genus JBOFEH01. The sequence continues at coordinate 68 of JBOFIR010000003.1, read as the reverse complement.
GTGAGGATGACTGTTGAGCGTATGGTGGCAGATGCCTATACAGCAAGATTTCTTATAGCAATAGAGAA
>JBOFIR010000002.1:0-36503 GCA_051650265.1 Cellulosilyticaceae bacterium | reverse complement strand
AAAAAACAAATTGAGATAATGCCATGCTTTCGGCACCTCTATGTCTTACTCGTAGTAATCATCGGCTGGGTAATCTTCCGTGCACCAACTATACATGCTGCCTATGCCTACCTCCAAGCAATGTTTGGCTTAGATCATAATCCGCTCATTACCTCTTATGATCTACAACTATTGGGTCAAAATAGCCTTTTCTTCCTATTTGGTATACTCTTTTCTATGCCACTTGCAAAGAAGATCAACTTTTCAGCCCTCAAGCCGAAATGGCACGACCTCTTATATATCACGACATTCATCATACTTCTCATAGTCTGTATGAGCTATATGGTAAAAGGTGCTTACAACCCCTTTATCTATTTTAACTTCTAAACTAAGAAAGGAGCCATCTTATGAAACAAATTCAAAAACACCATGTGGTAGCACTTATCTTCTTGATCCTCATTTTCTCTATAGGAACACTTTCTCTGACTTCTTTTAGTTTCAAGGTAGTAGAACGCTTTGAACCAACTATAGCATCAGCCGAAGCCCCCACCCGTACCACACCTTTTCTTACCATTCAAGAAAATCTTCCTATTGTAGACTACGATGCCGTATTACATGCACCATCTCAAGATCGTGTTCATACTACCTCACCAACCACTACACCTTCTGTTTCTCCTAGCAAGCAGCCCACCAACCCGCTCACCCGTATCATCCAACGTGTAGAGTCTGAGTTTACCAAAGAAATTGTCTTTACCCCTGCCTTCATTAATCTCTACGGTGGTGTGCAAAACCTTACAGGTAAAGTAATGATTGAGGATGCAGATGCTACGAAAACTGTCATCAAAGATGAACAAGGTTTTCTTCAGTTCTATGCGCCCTATATCAGTAGTACCATCGATCAAAATACAAAGCTTGTTGCCACTGCAAAAGTACTGCTCAAGGAACGTGGTATTCCTCTTCTCTATGTTCAACCACCTGTAAAGATTATCGAAGATTACACCACACTTCCTGAAGGCATTATAGACTATACCAACACCAATGTAGACCGTTACCTCCTAGGACTTAGACGCTACGGTGTACAGTCCCTTGACCTGCGTACCACTGCATCTGATGATACACCACACCCTTCTAAACGCTTCTTCAAGACCGATCACCACTGGACCACACAGACCGCCTTTTGGGCATTTGATCAAACAATTCAACGCCTAGGCGAATTGGGTGTTCTTGATCCCAATGATTATACTAAGCAAACGGCTCTTGAAAACTACAACTTTATTACCTATCCTAATAGTTTTTTAGGATCTCAAGGTAGACGTGTAGGACAACTCTATGGCGGTCTAGATGACTATACACTCATCACGCCAAAGTACCCCACTGACTACCAAGTGACCATCAGCCATCAAGGTGAAACTACTACAAAAAAAGGAACTTTTGAGGAAGCAATCCTTGTTCCTGAATTGCTAGACCCAAAAGCCCCTGTTTCTACAAACCGTTATGCTGTTTATTTTGGTCAAGATCATGCACAAGTAGTATTAAAAAATAAGAATTTAAGTGATAAGAAGCTTTTAATCATCCAGAATTCATATGGACTCCCTTACTCCGCATTTCTAAGTACCTGTTTCTCTGAAACCCATATACTAGACCTCAGATTCTTTGATGAAATAACCTTTGAAGACTACCTAGGCCAGTACACCTTTGATGCTGTGATTATCCTAGATGATAGTCTGCTACCTTCCTAGATTATGATCTGAGCCCACTTAGCTTTTCTAAAACGCAGAAACATCAGTATACCGCGCACAGATACATCTAGTGCATAGGCTAGCCAAATGCCTACCAGACCAAGTCCAAATACAACTGCTAATAAATAACCACCAGCTACACGAATACCCCAGATTCCCACCAACGTGGCATACATCGGGAATTTGGTATCCCCTGCACCTTGTAAGGCACTTGCCATAATCATAGATAAGGATAATAGTGGCTGGAATAAAGCAATGATACGCAATACCTTCACAACAAGGAGTTTAACTTCTGCGTCTTCTGTGAATAATGCTGCCAAGAACGGTGCGCCTATAAAGAAAAGTATACCAATCACGATCATAAGGATTGACGAAAGGATATTGCTTACATAGGCGTATTTTTTTGCGTCCTTAATCTTCCTTGCCCCCAGCTGCTGTCCCACAAGAGTCGTTGTTGCTACTCCAAATCCCATAGCTGGTAGATATGAGTAGCTCTCAATAGTTCCTGCCACATTGTGGGCAATATAGGAAGATGTACCTAGTGTAATGATCATAGAACCATATACCAATTGACCTAGTCTCATAATCAGCTTTTCCATGCCTGCTGGAATCCCAATACGACCAATGGTTCCCATCATCTCTTTATCAATTTTCCAAGATTCTTTGAAGTTGAGATGCAGTTTTGATTGGCCTTTTTGTAACTTCATCGCTAAGATCCCAAGTGCAACGATACGAGAAAGTGTTGTTGCCAGACCTGCACCAACAATCCCCCATCCTTCAAATCCAAAAATACCAAAAATCAATATGTAGTTGAGTGGGATATTAATGATGTTGGCAATAGTCGCAGCTATCATTGGTGTCTTGGTATCCCCTGCACCTCTGAGAGCACTTGATAAAGTTTGCATCAAACAAAGTACCACGCAAGGCACTGCAACAACCATAAAGTAAGGTTTGGCATAGGCCATCACTTCTGGTGCTGCCCCAAGTAAGCGAAGTAATGGCTCTGCAAAGCATATGCTTACAATTCCTACTCCAATACCAATCAGTGCACCTAAAATCACTGATTGTTTTAAGGCATTCTCCGCCTCATCTATCTTCTGGTCGCCTATCTTCCTTGCAATAATAGCTGTCGTACCCACACCTACTGCCGTAAAGAAGGCAATATAAATATTCATAATCAAATTGGTAACCCCAATACCAGCAATGGCATTACCATCTAGTTTTCCTGCGAAGAGTGTATCTGTTGTCCCCAAAAGCACCTGCAAGATATTTTCGATAATGACCGGCACCGCTAATATAAAAATTGTACCCATCATTTGCTTTGTTTCTTTTGTCATTTGTTGTCCCCTCTATCTCTATTATAGTCTAGGTCATCTTACCATAAGTGATCTCTCATCTCAATTTTTTTAGATGAATAAATGCTCATATATCTATTTTTATTAAAATAAGCCCCTATATGCTTTGCTAAAAAACAAAAGCACCCTCAATGAAGAGAGCGCTTTGCTTTGTGAGCTATTAGAGGATAATTCCCCAGATAATTGTTGTAACAACTGTAATCGTAATTCCCACAAGTGATTCATAAGGAATCATCTTGAGTCTTTCTGACACACTCATATGTGTCGCTCCTGCTGTTGCATGGAAGAACGAGCCGTGTGGTAAGTGGTCAAGTACCGTTGCACCAGCGTGTACCATAGCCGCACCCGCTAGCGGACTAATGCCTGCAGCAAGAATGGCTGGTCCAAAAGTTGCAGATGCAATGGTTGTCCCTGCCGTTGTAGAGGCAGTGGCTGCCCCCATCAGAACACCTGAGATTGGGGCAAGTAAGAACTCTGGCATATTCATGCCGTTTAATAACGCAATAGTCGTTGTTTGAAGTGTTGATGCTTTGATAATCCCTGCTACAGCACCTGTTCCGATCAGAAGTACTGCTACTGGCATCATCTTTGATAATCCAAATGTGATATATTCATTCGTGTATTTCCATTTTCCTGTAGCCACAACACCTACAAGTCCACCTACTGGAAGTGCGATGAGTGGGTCGATTGCGATCCCAGCAATTGGTCTAAGTGCTAATAAGAAAATAGCTACAAGCGGTCCAATGATTGAAGCAAAGAAGCTTGGAAGCTCTTGGTTGTCCTCTTCTACTACGACATCTTGTACAAGCTCACCTTTCTTCGTAAGGGCCTTCACTACAATGACCGTCATTATAAGACCTGCTACCGCTGCTATCATATTGGCTGCCATAAGACTTGATAAATCCACACCAAAGTTTTCTGCTGCTGCGATTGTATTTGGGTTTGGTGAGATGATATTCCCACATTTGCCACCGCCAATCATAGCAAATAAAATTGCCATTTTTGAATAGTTAAGTTTCTTACCAATTGCAAGTGCAATCGGTGCTACTGTGATGACTGCGATGTCTACAAATACACCTGTTGCTGTCAAAATCATCGTTGCAAGTGCAAGTGCAAAGAGGGCACGCTTTTCACCCAAAGTCTTTACGATCTGCTCAGCAATCTTTGCCGCTGCACCTGTCTTGATTAAGATCCCTGCAAGTACACCTGATGTGACAATACGTAAGATAGCTGGCATAATATCCTTTGCCCCGCCAATCATCGTGCTCACTGTCCCATCAAGGCCAGCGCCTCCCACAAGTCCGCCTACTACTGCACCTAAGATCAAACTATAAGCTGGTTGTACTTTTTTGATAATCAGTATGATCGCTACCGCTAAACCTAAGATGGCTCCTAATGTTGTGATTTGAAGTTCCATATCTCCCGCTCCTTTAAAATCCCTAGATAGATTATTTTCCTATTGTGATGCGTAACAAATTGAATACCTGTTCCATTGTCTTTGTCATATTCTCCAAAGCATTTTCACGCTTCATGGCTGACTCAAGACTCATGGCACTATTGACAATCGAGAAGTAAGCATCTATCCCCTCTTCATTGCATTTACTTGCTTCTCTTGCAAGTGCACCTGCTAATCCAATCACTGGAATGTTATATTTCTTAGCAAGCTTTGCTACTCCGATTGGCGCCTTGCCCATAGCTGTCTGATTGTCTAGTCTACCCTCTCCAGTAATCACCAAGTCTGCATCTTTTAAAGCTTCTTCAAGCTTTGTCTCTTCTAATATAATCTGAATCCCTGATTCTAACTTGCCTCCAAGGAACGCCATGAACCCAAATCCAAGTCCACCCGCTGCACCCGCTCCAGGTACTTCTGATAGATCCTCTCCTTTGAACTGACTTACTACTTCTGCGAAGTGTCTAAGCCCCTGATCAAGACGCGCTACAATCTCAGGTGTTGCACCTTTTTGTGGTCCATAGATTGCCGCTGCACCATTTGATCCTGCTAGTGGGTTATTCACATCACAAGCAATCTTGAACTCACACGCTGCAAGTTCTGGGAGTACCCCTGATGCATCAATACGCTGTACTTGTTGAAGTGCAATGCCACCTTCACCAACTTCATTACCTGCCTCATCTAAGAAACGGTAGCCTAATGCCTTAAGCATACCTAGCCCTGCATCATTGGTTGCGCTCCCACCAATTCCTACGATGAACTTACGACATCCTGCTAATACACAACTTTTAATCATCTCACCTACACCATAAGTTGTTGTATAAAGTGGATTTCTCTTTTCAGTAGGAACAAGCGGTAGTCCTGAAGCTTCTGCCATCTCAATAATAGCCATCTGATCTTCTTTGATCACACCATATCTCGCTGTGACTTTCTCACCAATCGGACCTGTCACATCAATGTGTCCAAACGCACCACCCATACCGCTTACAAGTGCCTCTGTCGTTCCTTCGCCACCATCTGCTAATGGCTTGATGATTACTTCTACATTTGGATCTCTATTTAAAATGCCCTCTCGGATCGCACCGCCTGCTTCCATAGACGTTAAACTTCCTTTGAGCGAGTCAATTGCTACAACTATTTTCATTTTCAATCACTCCTTTTGTACAAATTATACTATGTGACTTTTTTCACAACTATGTTCAAAAGGACAAATCTAGTGTATACTTGATCTTATTTTTTAGTCTTTGTAACAAACATTTACTGTGTTGTTTGGAGATATAGCGCACAGTATAACTTCACTGAATCCTTGAATTCTCTAGGATTCAGTCCTGTTTTTTCATGTATTTTATCGAGTCTATACTGCACTGTGTTCTTGTGGATATAGAGCTGATCTGCCGTGCTTTTAAGCGACATGTTACATTTGTAGTAAGTTTCAAGAAGTTGCTCTTCCTCTCTTGTCAAACTGCCCAAAATCTTAGTCACATACTGCGCTCTAGCTGTCTCTGGTAGTTGTTCATAAAGAAGTTCAATATCCATCTCACTACTATCAAGAATCCCTACATCCTTATGCTTGGCATAACGCAAAGCAATGAGTGCTGTTTGATAAGAGCTCCTAATCTGCTCAATGGGTTCTCCCTCTCCAATGCCACCTAATAACTGATGACTCTCTCCTGTTTTGATACCTGCTAGAAACGACTTTAACTCCCGCATTCTTGGCTGGGGTACGATCAGTACAAAGTGGTTAGGATATTGATACATATAGAGTTCAATATTGTAATGACTCAGAAGTTGATGGATTCTCTGTTCCCCCTCTATATAATCTAGACTATTCTTAGGAATCTCCAACACCATGCAGTAATACTTCTGCGAAGCCTTGATATGCAACTTGGACATCATATCATGTATAATCTCAGCTTTGGCATCCACTTCATAAATACACAGATTCATCAAGTTACCAATCATCGTTTTACGTGATTCAATACTGCCAAGAAGCCTCGCCTCTTTGATGAAAATCTCGCTGATCTTAGAAGCCAAAAAGCCATATTGCATGACTTGCTTAGGGTCCCCTGTAATACCAATCACGCCAAATACTTCTTGACCAATCACAATAGGATAATTGACGCCCATCTTAGTCCCTTCATAACTTTCATTGCCAGATACAGCAATCATCTTGCGACTTTTGGCCACTTCATAGCCAATCTCATGAAAAGCTCCAATACGGCTACTATCCGTACTGGCTATAATCATCCCCATAGGGTTAATAAAATTAATATCTTTATCCACAACTTCCCCAACTGCATCCACAATTTGTGAGGCAAGTGTACCTTCTATTATTTTACTCATAATCTCCTCTTTTCTCATACAAGATCACGCTTTTGTCCCATATGCAGTCGCAAAGTGGGAACATGCTTCATATCATATAGTATATCACGTCTTAAAGGAGTAAATTTATGGCTAATCAAATCACTCTTTCTCCCCCTTGGTATACGCTTCGCAACCAATTATTCTATACTTTAGGACAAACACCAGGTGTCACTGTTGGCGACCTTACAGGAACTGGCCCTTATACACTACAGATTGATGTAAAAACGTGCTTATACCAGGCACAAACAATCCGACTTATCGTTCCAACTGAATACACCTTTGGCACCGTCAAAGTCATTACACAAGTCTACTTTACTGATCCTTGTACTGGTAGCACCGTACTCGTTTCTGCACCAAATCAAGCAATTACCACAATTGATCAAGTGATGGCTATTCTTAAAGCTGCCTTCTGGTGCAATCCCCTTGTAATCGGTTTTATTAATGTTGACGGCAAAGTACCACCTATATCTCAAGGCCAAGTTGGTAGTATTGTAGGCGTTATCAAACCTTGTGTGATTCAGTTCTTTAACGACGATATCTCAAACTTATGTAATAACTATATGGAAGTTGCATCTAAAGTCTTCCAACAAATCTTTAATCTCAGCTATGGCACCACACCAATCATCATCTCTTTTACAACTTATGATGAGAAATGTATGGCAGGCGCTGTTATTGAAAGTGCTTGTAGTTGTAATACCGGTTGCACGTGCTAATTATTCCCTCATAAAAAGTGCCTAGATTAAGGATCTCCTTAATCTAGGCACTTTTTTTATTTAATGGTAGCATGATTGAAAAAGTAGAACCTTCCCCTTCTTTGGATTTTACTTTAATGGAGCCTTTTTGCATGTCTATGATTTTTCGGCTTAGATAGAGTCCTATCCCAATACCATCAATCCTAGCATCCACTTTCCCCCTATAAAACCGCTTAAAAATCTGAGTATACTCTGCCTCACTTATTCCTATTCCTTCATCTTCTACATCTATCCGTACAAAGTATTCATAGGGAATAATACGTACTCCGATCTTGGTTTGTGGTGAACTATACTTAATCGCATTGTCCAGGATATTCATGAGCGCCTCTGCCGACCACTTCGGGTCATGATACACCCTCATATCTTCTCCCCCTTCAAATAGAAGGGAAATTTGTTTCTGCTTTGCTTTAAGATATACGGATTTGATTGCTTTCAAGCAAGTCTCTTGAATCACAGCCTCCTCCTCGCAAATCTTGATGCTACCACTTTCTAGGCGTGACATCTTAATGAGCTCATTTAAAAGAAATTGTAGTTTATCAACTTCTGCACACAAACCTTCATAAAAGGTTTTGTAAATGTCCTCATCTAAGTTCTTATCTTCAAGAAGCTGCGCATATAACCCAACGTTGGTAAGCGGTGTTTTGAGCTGATGTGCAATATCTGAGACCAAACTCTCCATCTCTTCCTTCGCTTGACGGTTGCGTATTGATTGCATTTGCAAAATATTTGCTAACCGAGTTACCTGAACCTGTAATTTCGATGTCACACTCTCTTCTAACGGTTCAAACACCTCTTCTTTTTCCAAAGACATCATTTGTTCTAGTAGCCTAGATAGATCCCCAACAAGCGCTATGCATTCATTCTTAGCTGAATAAGAACGCATTACTATAATCATAAACCCTAATAGTTCTATCCCTATCACGAAATACGTAAGCATAGGTATACGAAGGCTATACACAAGGAATATATCTAACAAGCAACATAGCACAATCCATAAAGCCAAAAGACCTCTGTGTAGCCATTTCATCTTATTCCCCCCAAGTATAGCCGATCCCAAACACCGTATTAATCCACTTCGGTGACTTTGGGTTATCTTCTAGTTTGATACGCAGTCTTCTAATATTCACACTCAGGGTGTTCTCATCTACAAACTTCCCATCTAAATCCCACAGTTTCTCTAGAAGTTTTTCCCGTGTCAGAACCTGCCCCTTATTCTTAGAGAGCACTTCTACAAGTCGATATTCTGTAACAGTTAGCTTAATCCCCACGCCTGCTTTAGTAACTTGTTTCTTGGCATAATCAATCCTTAGTGGACCTTCTTCAAGCACATCACCACTAAGCTTTCCGCTTCGTTTGAGCACTGCTTCAATACGACGCTTCAAGACTTCTAGAGAAAATGGCTTTGGGATATAGTCATCACAGCCAAGGTCAAATCCTCTGACCATATCTTCATCTGTATCATTAGCCGTGATAAATAGGACAGGCACCTGAGATGTCTTTCTGATCTCCCCACACAGGTCGAAGCCACTCCTACCTTCAAGTCTTACATCAAGCAAGACTAAATCCACCTGCTCCTGCTCAAACAACGCCATACCCTTCTCATAGGTATGCGCACAAATTACCTCATAGCCTTCCCTACTAAGGGCATAAGATACCGCCTGAGCAAGTAGGCGATCATCTTCTATTATCAATAGCTTCATAGCATCCCCCTCTTCTTTTGTTGATAGGGTTATTGTACCATATCTAACTGATTTCTCGGAGCTTTTCCACTATAGTTTGTTTACTCGTTGAGCCATAGATCACATAAGGAATCAGCCCCCCCAAGATCACCAAAATAGGCGTAACCACCGCAACTGGCAATAGACTAAACTGATACGTAAAGAACCACAGCCCTTCACCTAGTGTTTTGACGATCAAGTAAGATGCAAGAATACTTCCTACATAAACCCAGGCAAGCGTCATTACACTATATAGCAATCCTTCCATGATCAGCATCCTTCTAAGCTGCTTGGTTGTCATCCCTATACTTTGTAAGATGGCAAACTCACCACGTCTTGTCATAATACTTGTAATCATCACATTAATAAAGTTTACAATGCCTATCAATCCTATGATCAAACTCATCGCGCCACCAACCAGTGTATAGGTCTTCTTCATCCCCTCAAAATCATTCATATAAGACTGCCTAGACTCATAACTCATACGATCATCTACCTGCGTCGTATACTCTGAGATGAATGCTTGTAATTGCTCTTCATAAGCATCCTCTACCTCTACGTAGTAAGCCATCATCAGTGGTTTATTGACTTGCTTAGTGAACACTTCTATGGGTAGATAGAAACTCGTACTTCCAGAGAAACTATAGCGTACACTTGCATTATGAGGGATGGTCACCTGAGCTAAGATCTCATACTGCACTGACTCTTCCTGAGCTCTTTGGATGCTGATCTTATCACCGACCGCATAGGGACTAGGATAAGGCTCACCATAATCATTGACATTTACAATCTCCAAAATGTACTTACCTGAACTAAGTTTTCCGAGATCAATCTCTCCTTCTAATACTTTCATATAATCCAAGATTGCCTCATCAAATCCATAAAGCTGTGCAAATGTATCTGCTTTGAGTTCCCTTAATAAATCAAGGTCATAGTAAATCCCACCACCACTTACAATACCCTGTCTCTCCATGACAGCTTTAATATACTGCTCACTTGGCACATCTTCTGGTTCATGAAATCCCTTACCTACGTTGAAGTAATTGGCATGCGCTAGAATAAAGTCTGATACCACAAACTTCTGAAGGTACTTATCCATATCAAATCCTTCAGTATACGTATAGATACTATTAAGAAGCACCAGGCTCAGGCACATAGATAAGATAACAACAGATGATTTTTTCTTATTACGAGAGATATTACGCCATGCCATATCGCCTACACTACCCGAATTCCCCTTTCGAGGTTTCTTATAATTTGTTACTTCACTATACTTAGCTGCCTCAATCGGCGAGATCCTCCCCACCATTTTGCTTGGCTTATGGCAACTGATATAGACTGTAAGCAGCCCAAAAAGCGCCGCCCCTACAAAGATGATTGGGCTCGTAGGTACATATGCTACTTTGTAGTTACTACTCTGCATCACAAATGGTAAGAGTCCTTTGCCTAGCATATATCCTAGTAGTAGCCCTATAGGAATACCTATTACTGATAAGCCAAAAGCCTGTGTCATAACGATTTTTTTGATTTGCTTTGGTGTTGTTCCAATCGTCTTCAGTAGTCCATAAAAACGTATATCATTCATCACCGAGATCTGAAAGATATTGTAGATAATGAGGTAGCCTGTAAACATAATGAGAAGTGACCCTCCCAAGATCGCACCGATGACGATCATACTTTCACTCATACCTCTTGCATTGCTATAAGCCCAGTTCACACCATATCTCATAGCACCTTCCCCCTCTAGTGGGTAGCCCAAATCCTGTATGACTTTCACGATACGCCCTTCTATATCAAAGCTAGAGTCAAACATCACATCTACAAAAATTGGCGCGTTTGGTCTAAGCTGATCCACCAACGCCTCAGATATAAGGATTTGGTTCACATCAACACCCTGCTCCTTTTTCCAATAGCCTGTAAGCGTTAGCATCTGCGTGATAGTCTTTCCATCTACTACATAGCTTACAGGGACTTGCGCTCCAAGTTCATGAGGTACCCCTAACAAGTCTAATACTGATGTATTTGTTGCCACTTCATTTTCTAGTATAGGTTCTTTGCCTACTTGCACTGTATTGTAGGTCCATTTCTGGCTATTTTGATCCATATAGCGGATCTCAGTAAGTGCCTTGAGGAGCTCTGGATTCTCTGCCAGCCCCACTACTTTTGAAACACCCGTATTTTTGACACTGGTATGCCTCTTAATCTGTTCATATTGCGCCATTGAAATCTCTTTGAAACCACCATGGGCATACCCGCCTACCAATCTGAAAGAAGACTGCTCCAAAGAATATTGCATCCCTATGGCTAGCGTAAATACAGTAGTAAACAAAATCACAGTCAGTGCAATAGCTAATATTGCTACACAGTTACGTACTTTATTTTTCCTAAGACTTCTCAAACTTAGTGTGCGTATCAGCTTTTTATTTGGTACTTGAAGCTGCATCTATGCCACCTCCCATGATCTTGCCATCTTCGATACGAATGATACGGTCTGCAAGCTGAGCGATCTCCTCATTGTGCGTGATCATCACAATCGTCTGCTCAAAAAGCTTACTGGTCATCTTGAGAAGGCCGATCACCTCCAAGCCTGTCTTGGTATCCAGATTACCTGTAGGTTCATCTGCCAAGATGAGTGCCGGCTTACTTGCCAACGCCCTCGCGATGGCTACACGCTGTTGCTGTCCACCAGAGAGCTGATTGGGCATATTATTCATCTTAGATTCTAATCCCAGCGCACCTACGATCTTCTCAATATAAGGTGTATCGATCTGTCCACCATCCAACCCAATAGGTAGTGTGATATTCTCCATCACACTAAGCACAGGTACCAGATTGTAATTTTGAAATACAAATCCAATATAACGCCTCCTAAAAATCGTAAGCGCTTCATCACTTAATCCCTTAAATGACTTATTAGCAATCATGATGTCCCCATCATCTGGTTTGTCTAGACCACCTAACATATGTAGTAAAGTTGATTTGCCACTCCCTGATGTTCCTACAATCGCCACAAATTCTCCCTGCTCTATTTGAAGACTCACATCGTCTAATGCTTTGACCAGACTTTCATCTTTTCCATAATATTTCTTAAGGTTCTTTGCCACTACAATACTCATGCTCCCATCTCCTCATCATCTCTTTTGATTTGATTATACGAAACACTTCTTACAATGTTGTGACAAATCGTGAATCAGTTTCTTGCTTCTATATACTTTACTAAATTATACTTAAAAATATATTTTCAATTTGAACCTTTTAAATGTTTTTTTCATCTTTATATTTGCCTTTATAAAATAATCATTTTCAGAAAGGAGGTTTCTATGTGTACACACACAGTAAGTTTTGAAGATTTACTCGTCGAACATAAATTATTTATTGAACGTTTTATCTACTATAAGATTGCCTCTATCCCAGATGCAGAAGACGTCATTCAAAATACTTACCTCTCTGCCTACAAAAACTTTCACAACTTAAAAGATCTTGAAACTTTTAAATATTGGTTATTAAAAATCGCTAAAAATGAGTGTAATCTTTTTTACCGTAAGCATAGCACAAACCCTACCATATCTTTTGATGAGTACCCTATAGATACCCTCACTACATCTCCTATTCATCTTAGTACTACTACTAGTGAACGTGTTAATGAGATTATCTCTGAAATGCCTGTACAAGCTGCCCACATACTCTGTCTATTCTTCTTACAAGGTAAAAAACAACAAGAAATCGCTGATATACTTAATCTTCCTCTTGGTACTGTCAAAAGCCGTATCCACTATGCAAAATCGCAATTCAGGGCTCACTGCCCACTTGAAGTGAAATCTTATTATATTAAAGGAGAAAGCGCCATGAAAAAAACATTAAACTTCCCATTATTAATGCCTTCACTTACTCTTACAAAAACGAACAAACCATTCTTTGAAGTAAAATGTGAAGAAGAGTGCTTTGTAATCCCACGTGTAGGTAATCACGGTGCCCATGGGGACTATGCTTACCCTGATCTTAACCTAACAACCGTTTCTACCTGCCATGTCTTAAAAAAAGCTTTTATTCATGATGTTGAGGGCGTCAAGGTATGTCGAGATACTTATAATGTTCAGTCCGATCGTCTGATTAAAAATGAAGCCATTTGGTTTACACAACTCACAGAAACTCATATAAGATCACTTGCTAATCTTCAATATGACGATGATGAGACATTCCCAACTAAACTTTTCACCTTTTTTGATGAGGAATTTAATACTGCTTGCAACTATAACTCCATTCACGGCATCCCTCTTATCATCAAAGAAAATCCCGTCACTATCAATAATGATGAAATCACTATTTCAGACTATACAATGCATTATACTGAAGGTGTTTACAATTTAACCATTAATTCTAGACATTTCGAATGCATTAAATATATCTCAGTCCAAGAAAATACAATCATGACTGAACATTTTGTAGATCGTAATGGCCGTGAAGTATTGTTACGTTGGTATGAACCATTTTATTGGTTAGATGATGAAGTCAAAGAAAAAGTACAACATAATACTATGTACACTCTAAATGGTCAAAATTTTGTCCATTTAGAAGATCGCTTAAGTGTATATGCCCTATAAAAAAAGCCACAAAACGAGTAAATTCGTTTTGTGGCTTTTTACTTTATTTCATATTAATATTTTCATTCACCCAAGTCTCTACTTGAGTTTTGAGCTGCTTCTTCTGATCAGCCACTGGCATTACGAAGTCAATCTCTGAGATGACTTCACACCCTGGAAGTGCCTTACGAAGTTTTTCAAAACACTTCTTGGCACCGCCGCCACCATGGCAAGCAAAGAATGCAACTTTCTTACCTGTAAGATCATTTTGAGTTAAGAAAGTACGTATAGGCGATGAAAACTGCCCTGCCCATACAGGTGTCCCAATAATCACAGTATCATACTGCGTCAACTGAGGAAGTTTGTTGGTAAGTGCTGGTTTCTCTTTGAAACAAACACTTTTACCTCCCATGAAATACTTCTTAAATCCTTGCTTTGGAAATGGTTTCTGGGTCTTGAGCTCCACAATCGTTGCACCGAGTGCCCTCGCAATCAACTGCCCCACCAATTGTGTATGCCCTTCTAATGAGTAAAATACAACTAACTTCTTGCCACATTTGCTCTTCTCTTGTGCCATAGGCTCACCCTTCCTGAACTCAAATACAGACTTATTCTACACTTCTAATATAATATATTCAAGTTTAAAAATATAGTATTATTTACCATTTAATGTATTTTTCTAAAGAGACCTTGTATTTTCACATACTTAAAGAAGCTTCTCTAGCCCTTCACTCACTGCACTTAATTCCTGAGCTTCTCCTGAAAGTGCACCCACGCTTGTCCGATGCTCTGCAAGTGACTCTTGTAATTCTCCTAGTACTCCAATATTATTTTGGATAATTTCTACAAACTCAGCCATGCTACTTGTAACACCATTAGAAAACATTTGGAGATTAGAAATTTCTGTATTCACACTCTTTGAAGTTTCCATTGTATGTTCCATTGTCTCATTAAATACACCTAAACTTTTTTCTAACTCATCCTTCACTTCTTGAGATTGATCCATATGTTCCTTCACGCGTTCAATATCCATTGAAATTTGTTTGATCTGCTCGGAAAGATTTTGGATAATATCAGAAATATTGCTTGTCATAGACTGTGTCTCAGTAGCAAGATGCCTTATTTCATTGGCAACGACACCAAATCCTCTTCCATATTCACCCGCTCTTGCTGACTCTATTGAAGCATTGAGTGCAAGAAGGTTTGTTTGCTCTGAAATACTCTTAATACTATCTACCACAAGTGTCACGCGCCCAGCTTGTTTCAATAAACTCTCCGTATTTTGCTTTGTCTCAGATACACTCTCACCTACATGGTTAAGATTATTAAACAAAGTACCCGATTGCGCCATCGCTTGTATCAAGACTTCCTTGGTCGTAAGGGACTTCTCTTCAAGATTCTTGGATAACTCCCCAACTGATACGACTACATCATTAACTTCAATCATATTTGCGTCAATTTCTTCAATACCTGCACCTTGCTCTTCCATACTTGTTTTGAAGATACCTAATGAATGATCCATTGTCACCGCTGCATGTTCAACACTTGTAAGATTTTGATTCATATCAGTAGTAATTTGATTTAACGCTTTCACGTTATTGGTAATATGCTCAACAAACAGAGTTAACTTATCATTCTTTTCTTCTAATACCTTTGCATTTTCTTGAATATGCTTTTTGTCCTTAGACGCAAAGGCATTTGCAGTAATCAAAAGTCCCCCTGTAAGACAATAGTTAAATGCCATAATAGCAACTTCACTTACCGGAAACCCAAGAAATACTGTATTTTGATTCATTCTATAAGTCACGCCTAATGCTATCAAACCTAATACCATACCTATTATCGTAATAGAAATCTTATTAAATAGGCTAATCACACCTAAACCTGCAAAGATTACCATTACACTTGTAGGTGATGAATCCTTCGCCACATCTACATACATGATAATCAATAAGTAATACATTACACAAAATACAATACGCCATTTTTGAATATTGAGTTTGTCCCACTTTTTAAACAAGAAAGCGATTAGACTATAATAAAAAATACAGCTTGGTATACTTAAAATGATTGGTACTTTAGGAAACATTGTTAGCCAAGCTAACGTATTAAGTATTGTAATACCATAAAAACCAACCTTTCTTGGATCTACTTTTCTCATGACACATTAGCCTCCATATAACGGTAGACGATCATATTTAATGTCCCACCTGCTCCTCCTGAACAGAAAATAATGTACTCCCCATCTTTTACCCGCTGTTCATGTACTGCATGATAAAGCGATACAAAAGGAGAAGTCGCTCCAGTATAGCCATAACGATCCCCTACATAACATACATGATCACTCGTAAGTTCTAATTCCTTCCAAAGATATTCACTAATATGAAGCATTTGTTGACTGCAGCATAGTAATCCTATCTCTTCTTTACTTACCTTATGTTCCGTTAACAGCGCATTAATCCTACTAATAGCCGGACCATACGCCCCTTCAAGGGTACCACCTGCCAATCCCCAGTACATATGTTTTTCTGATTCCTCCTCATAGATTGTAGAGAGGCCATCCTTCGGGAATCTGATTACCTGCGCCTGTTTGCTATTGGTATAATATGTAGACTCTAAAAAGCTCTCCTTACTTCCCTCTAGAAGTACAGCACACCCTATGTCCGCGAGAATAGGATACGTCTGCATACATTCTTTTGACGAATGCTTAGAATGATGCTCTGCCCCTACTACAATAATATACTTACATGACTCATGTGCCTTAAAAAAACGATATGCCATATCAAATGCAACCGTCATTCCCCCACAGTTTGCATTCACATCGGCACAAAAACACTCTTTGCTAAGTCCTACTGCCTGATGTACAAATACCGCATTAGTTGGTACTAAGTATTCTGGCGTTTGAGAAGCAAAGAAAACCGCTCCAACTTCCTGCGGATTGATACCACTTGTTTCTAGTACTTTGCGCACGGCCCCCTGTGCCATGGATACACTCGTTTCCCCTTCTCCGCCTATATAACGTTCTTCTTTTTGCATCCGATCAAAAATTGTACGAAGCACACCCTCTTGCGCTTCAAATCTTTCAAGATAGTAGTCATTTTTTACAAGTTGCTTTGGATAGTAAAGTTGAATGTCCCTTAAAATCATATTCTTCTCCCTTTTATAATTTAATTTTTATACTAAAATATAAATACTTTTATATATCGTCTATTTTCTCTTTTTTCTTAATAGACCCCTTCACCTTATCCCATATCCTCAATACACTAAAAAAGTAGGACTATGTGCTGTATAGTCCTACTTTTTTAGTGTATTTTCTTACTGAGGCTTTTTTATCTTGATCAGTTCTATTGTACGCTCTAAGATGATATCTCTTCCACTTACCCACTCATCAAGGGTGGGTTTCACAAGTACATCTGGCATTAATGTATCCTCATTGTTTTTTGACTGGTCAGGTCTTACCCATCTTTTCATAGATACCTGATAACGTATCTGAGAATTTGGAAGCTGGAATTGCAAGACATCCCCATAGCTATTGGGATTGTTGCTTGTAGGTTCACCTACCACTGTCCCTAGATGACTATCTTGGAAAATAACCCCCATCCAGTTAGCAGAAGAAAAAGTATGATCATCTACCAATATATAAATATCGCCATCAAACAAGAAATCTTCTACTTTTTTATTCATCTTCTTGCCTGGACTATAACTCACTGTCCCGCTAGTTCTTAGATAACCTCTTTGAAGCCTCGCAGCCTCTGAATACCTTGCATTTACACCATAATATACATAACGGTCTACAGGAAGATAATGGATGATCTCATCAATAACCTTAGAGTTCCCACCACCATTTCCTCTCACATCAATAATTAAATGCTTCACATCTTTTGCCTTCATCTCTTCAAACATCTTGCGTACAACCTCTTGATACTCTTCATTATAATCACATGTTTTGAGGGTAAAGATACTAGTCTCCCGCTCTGGATCAATCTCATAGCGTACCCAATTTTTACTGTCTTCTTCTTGTATCTTGCGATTGGTATAGGGTGACATACCATAGATAATAGGTTGTTCTATCATCTTACCTTCACGCTCTACAGTGATACGCTCCACACGACGTTCTCCTGTACATGTTTCAATAAAAGAAAGGGTTTTGATACGGATGATGAACCTACTACGCCTTGCATATTCATTCTCTGCCGAAATAATTTTATGTGCTTTTTCATAAATCTCTTCAATAGGCATACTATTGATGGCTACAATACGATCCTTTGGCTTCAAAAAACGGCTATTAATGACATATAAGTCACTCTCTATCCATTTAAGATCTGCTTGCATATAACTCTCACCTAGATCTTTGGGAAAGGTAGAAGTATGTGCATCTTGAAATTTTGCCAAGAGTTCAGACACCATATAATAAAAGTCTCTTAGTAACAATGGCTCTTTCACTTTACTATAAGCCTCTTCAAAAGCCTGATCTAGCCATGCATGATCTTCTTCTACTACCTTTGGATGTACCGCATAAAGTACATCTGACAATGCTTTGAGGTCATCTTCCATCTCTTGTACCCTTAGTCCTTCATCTAGCGCACGGTGACTTTCAAATTGTGGTTCTTCAATAGGTAAAAACTGTATCGGTTGTGATAACGTATAACCCGCTCCCCCGAGTAAGGCTAACGCCAACATACTGATCACGACGACTGCACATATTTTCTTTTTCATTTTCTCACCCCAGTACACCTTTCTTTATATTATACCATTACAGTACACCAACTTTCTTATTTTATTTTTGCCAAGAATTGTATTATTTAGTTCAATTTTCAGACAATGTTTTTTGATTAGTTTTCACTTCTAGAATTATTAAAAATATTATGGTATTGTAAGGTTAAAAAGAATTCTATCTAGGAGGTCTCTATGCTTTTTTTATTTCAAGGTGATAGTATCACTGACTGCAGCCGTAGCCGTTTAAAACACACAGATCTCGGAGAAGGTTATGTCAATCTTATCAACCACTACCTTGACACACATCTTTCACATTTAGATATTACTTGCCTGAACAAAGGAATCTATGGCAATCGCACACACAATCTCTGTAGACGTTGGGAAAGGGACTGCCTTGAACTTGCCCCTGATCTTCTTTCTCTACTCATTGGCATCAATGATACCTGGAGACGCTTTGACCTCCATCTCGTCACTACAGCTGAAGAATTCCGTAGCAACTATATGTACCTACTTGACTCTGTACGTGCACGTTACCCTCATGTCAAGCTCGTACTCATGTCACCCTTCTTACTCCCCGTAGAGACGCATCAACTCGAATGGTTTGAAGATCTTAATCAAAAAATAAAAATTGTCAAGGAACTTGCCGAGGCTTATAACGCCATCTATATTCCACTACATGAAGTGTTCCATGCACATATCACGCCTGAGCGTCCTAATATCTACTGGACTGAAGATGGCGTACATCCTAATCCCGAAGGGCACATCCTCATTGCAAAAACTTGGATTAAGGCAGTACTAGAACCTTACCTTACGGAACTTGAAGGTATACATCATGGATAAAAATCTCCCAAGCATTTCAAGAAACTACCTATTAGATAATCTCAAAGGCCTCTTGATTTTTCTCGTCGTATTTGGGCATTCTCTTGAACTTATTAAGGAAGAACATATTGTCTTCTCGGTATTCTATATTTTTATCTATCTTTTTCATATGCCTGCATTTGTCTTTATTTCTGGCTACTTCTCTAAGAACGTAGAGAAAGCAAGGCAGTCTGCCTTCACTACCTTTTTAGTGCCTTTTGTAATTTTCAACACACTCTGGAACCTGCTCGCTGTCCTCTTTACAAGAGATCCTTCGGCCTTTTCCTTTATCACGCCAGGTTGGGCACTATGGTATCTTCTAAGTATGTTCATATGGCGTATCATGCTCAAAGACTTGGTTCGGGTAAAGTATATTTTACCACTCAGTCTCGTAGTAGGGCTTTGCGCTGGAATCTTTGGTGAATTTGATAGTCAACTCTCTATGTCACGCACATTAGTCTTCTTTCCATTTTTCCTAACAGGTTATTTTATGAAAGAAGAACGTCTTTTTAGTCTCAAAAAACCTCATAGAGTGTACGCTATCTTCATTATTTCGCTCTCCCTTGCTTTTTCTTATGGGATTGCCTATACCAGGATCTTCCCTATAGAATTCTTGTATGGCAGTGACTCCTTCCAGACTTCAACTGTACCAATCTGGTTGGGTGTACTCAGTCGTTGTTTACTCTATATTATAGGTTTCTCATTTATCTTTGGTCTCATCAACACCACAAAGACGCGGCCTACTTTCTTTGCTAAGATTGGTGGCAATACACTTCCTGTATATATTTTGCATACTTATCTTCTCGTGGTCATCTTTGTGATCACTTACTTTATTCCCCTCCTATGGCTCAAATTAATGGTTTGCTTCGTGGGATCTATTGCTATTACCTATAGCCTTTCACGTAATCATGTGAATGATTACTTCAAACGTTTCTTAACCAAACTCCTCAGTCTTATTTTGCTTAAGGACTAGAACAAAAACAAAAAGCCGAAAGCTAATAACTGCTTTCGGCTTTTAAAATTTCACATTCCATATCTTTAAGCCTTTTGATCCATGTCTCTGAGAACTCCCCATCACTGATGATATAATCCACATCTTTATAATCCATCAATTTATATTTAAATTTTTTCTCAAGTTTCGAACCGTCACATAGCAAGATCCTTAGCTCTGCATGATCGATCATCTGCCTTTTGGTCACAGCTTGTTGCATACTTGGTTCATACACACCCTCTTCATCCAACCCATTGCAAGAAAAGATGCAAAGATCAAGATGAAATTGACTAATATAGTCTAGTGCTGTTTCACCAACAATAGCACTTGTTCCTTCTCTTACATAACCACCTACTATAAAGAGTTCAATATTAGGCATCTGGATCAGTTCATATGCAACCTCTATCCCATTTGTGACAACTGTAAGATCATCATATTCTTTTAGCAACGGTACAATTTGAAGCACAGTAGAACTCGCATCCAAAAACAGAGACATACCCTCTGTAATAAAGTCTTTGGCTACTGCACATAAATTATATTTTTTTTCTACATTCTCCAACTTTCTTAGTTTAAATGAACGCTCTTTTGTGCGTCCTACTTTGAGATTTACAAGGCCTTTTTCTCTTCGAATGAGTCCCATTTCTTCTAATTCAATCAGATCACGTCTAATCGTTGAGCGGCTATATAGTAACGTATCACATAAGTAATGAATTGGTATACTCTTCTTCACCTCTAAAATCTCCATGATCTTTTGCTGTCTCTCGTTCATCATATCCCCCAAGTGTTCATATTTTTTGAACATTATCCTATTATTTTAGGGCAAATTTAAACAATATTCAACTTCTGTTCAACTAGTTTTCTTCATTTTTTGTTTGATTATAATAGCTTTAGGGAGCGTGATAAAAAATGAAGATGGATTTACACTTATATGATATTTATCCAAAAGTAATCAAAACGCATACAATGCGTCAAATCACAGTAGAAGCAGTTGATTATAGTAGACGTTTTACAGAAGATGAAGCATATACTATTACGATGGTACCTCTTTTCCATGGAAGATACCACACTTCACCAGCTTTTGATCAAATAGAGGTTGTTGCCAAATCTGACAAGCTCGTATTTGACTACAACTTCGGTGATGAACAAGAGTATTATGTACGTATTCACAACAAAGATGGTAACCGCGTCGTACAACTTTCTGTCTATGCAGTAGACGAAGATCTCTATGCACGTAGACCTTATAGAGGAGACCTTCATGTACATAGCTGCTTCTCTGATGGCAATGAATCACCAGAGTTTGTGGCTGCAATCTATCGTAAGCATGGTTTTGACTTTATGGGTCTTACTGATCACTATCGTTATGAACCTTCTATCCGTGCAATCAAAGCTTATGAAAATGCACCAATTGCCATGACTATTCTTCCTGGTGAAGAAGTGCATTCACCTGGTAATATCACACATATCGTACACTTTGGTGGTGACTATAGTGTTAATGACCTCTACCGTGATCAACCTGAAGCTTATGCCCAAGAAGTGGCACAGATCGCTGAAGGACTTGACTGCCCTGCAGGAGTAGATGCGCAAACATACGCTTCTTGTCTCTGGGTATATGCCAAGATCAAAGAAGCCAATGGTTTGTCAATCTATCCTCACCCACACTGGATCAATGATGCCTTCAATGTACCTGATGCCATGACCATGCATCAATTCAGAGAGAAGAAATTTGATGCATTTGAACTCCTTGGTGGACAAAGCTCAGAGGAAAACAATATGCAGCTTTCTATCTATGCGCAAGCACGTGAAGAGGGTATTCACAATATCCCTGTGGTAGGAAGTAGTGATTCTCACTCTGTCCTAAATGGCAGATGGTTTGATGAATCAAAAACCATTGTTTTTGCGCATGCTAATCAAAAAGAAGATTTGTTTGAAGCAATTAGAGGTCAGTATTCAATTGCTATTGAATCTTATCATGGTGAACACTACAAAGTTCATGGGAACCATCGCCTAACAAGTTATACCCTTTTCTTATTACGTGAGTACTTCCCACTCCATGACGATCTCTGTATTGAAGAAGGCCGTGCAATGCTTGGCTATGTGAGAAATGAACCTGACGCACTTCAAATTCTTGAGATCACACAATCTCGTACTGCAAGATTGTTAGAAAAATACTTTGGATAAACGTATTCAAAAACTATTCGTAACCAGTTGGGTCATTTATTTTATCTCCTACATAGGCAGACTAAACTACGCCGCCTCTATGCTCGAGATAGGGATTACAGAAGGGTATAGTAAATCCCAACTTGGTGCGGTAGTCACTGCCCTTTTTATCAGTTACGGTATCGGCCAACTCATCAGTGGTTTCTTAGGCGATCGTTTCTCCCCCAAACCACTTGTTACTATTGGTCTTTGCGTTTCTGCAATATGTAATTTGTTCATCTTCAGCTCTAACGCATACTGGCAGCTCCTTGCCGTATGGTTCGTGAACGGCTTTGCGATGTCATTACTTTGGTCACCCATACTCAAAGTGTTTACACTTTATATGCCAAAAGACTATCTGCATCAATGTTGCTTTAAGATCCAGTCGTCTGTGGCACTTGGCACTTGCTGTACCTATGTACTTGCAAGTACACTACTCATTCGTTTTAATTGGCGAATGATTTTCCTCGTAGCAAGTATCTTACTTATCTGTGCATGTATCTTATGGAATAGGCTTCTTGCTGATCTTGAGGCCCATGTCACACCTATTCAATACGAACCTGTGACACCAGAAGAGAGCGCAGCAAGAGCTGCTACACTAACTGTTGACTTCAAAGAAGTCTTCTTGAAATCAGGCTTACCATGCATGCTGATTGCCATCCTCATGATGGGGATTCTCAAAGATGGAATTATGACATGGATTCCTCAGATGATCACAGACACCTTTGCTGTAAATAGTTCCTTTTCCATCCTCTTAAGTGCCCTTCTTCCTTTGGTCAACCTCATTGGCATCTGGGCCGCAAAGAGACTTTATGAACGCAATGGGCAAAATGATATCAAGACTTCTGCTGTACTCTATGTAGCAAGTCTTATCAGCCTTATTTTGCTCACTACCTTTGGTACCAAGCAACTAATCATGTGTCTTATCCTATTTGCAATCGTTACTTCCTCTATGTTGGGGATCAACACCATCTTGGTCAGTGTGTTACCAACCTACTTCGCACCTTACAATAAGGTGTCTACCGTAGCTGGTATTCTTAACTCCACGATGTATCTAGGTAGTGCACTCTGTGGTTACGGACTTGGTCGGTTCACAGACTCATTTGGTTGGACTCAAACACTATGGCTTCTTGTAGGCTTCGCAGCACTCGGCCTTCTGACCTGTCTACTTCCTACCAAACCATGGCGTGCATTCAAAAAATCACATTAGAAAAGGGTGACCAGACGGTCACCCTTATTTATGTGTAGGACATCGCTAATGTTTCCTACCTTATGAATCTATGTCTGTTGTAACTTATACATTGAGACTATCACAAGTCTTTCTGCTTACACATTCTCTCAAGTATAAGCGCTTTTAATCCCCCGACTCAACCTGTCCGCTCAGAAAGCTCTTTTGAGTGATAGTAATGTTAGGATGTGACAAAGTGATTTGAAATATGTGTGCTTTTAATGATGCCCACCAACTGACAAATCTCCTAATATTTGACGCACATATAGGCAAAAAAAATAGCACAGGATTCTCCTGTGCCCAGCAATAACTTCGTTTGACTTCAAAGAGATTAGACTTAATTCTTAGACCAGCGTTTCCAAGAAAATTTTAAGACTAATCAGATAATATTATTATACTCTGTTAAAATATTTTGTCAATTGTTTGTTTATATTGTTCTTGTATTTCTAAATAACCCTCAAAATTTCAAGAACCTTCCTATTGATCTAGAATTATGTTAAGATAGGATTAACCTTAAAGGGGGTAAGCTATTATGCGATTTAAAACGGCTCAAATCGCTTTACTTATGATTCTACTAACAGGAATCCTAAGTATCTTAGGTCTTCTTTATCACTCAAATACCCAAGCGCAGCGTACACGTGAATTCGCTACACATTACGTCTCTGAGTTTACTTATTGGTCACATACGATGGCCTCTTCATCAGAAGATATTCGCTTAAACTATAAACAAACGGCTCTAGATCCTTCAGATCCTCTATCTGTAGGCATCCTTATCAACCTAGATGCTGAATATGAAGCATTCCAGGGCAACTATGAGCAAGCCAAAGCACTCTTATTTAAAGCTCTTACATATCACAGTTCATCACCTTATGGTCAGCCACTCGTCATCAGAACCTATCTTCAAGGCCTGATTACAACAGCTAGACTTTCTATGGATGTAGATAGCATTCTTTTTTCTTATCCTTTACTAGACCTTGTCCAGGATCCTGATACACTTTGGATTACTAAGGAAGAAAAAATTCGTACTCAGGCTTATGTTTATGCGAATCTACTCACACTCTTTAGCAAATATAATCTCATGGAGAAGGCCACCCAATACTATGATGCACTCACCACCCTTGTAGTAGAGCTTCCTGATTTACCACTCAAGTATGCATATGTCACCTATGCTTTACAGATCTATCACGATGCCAATCAAGATTTTGATAAAATGAGAGCTCTCAATATAGCCTTTTATGAAGCCAATTACATTCGCAATCCTGCTATTACCAAAAGCATTGCTGCCACGGGTTTTAGTCATTTTGCATTAGAGGGAGCCACATTAGATGAACTTGTAAATACCTGTAGTTATCTCGAATCAAGTCTTGCGTTTTGCGAACAAAAGGAAGACCTCTATGGCATTGCCAACACTTCCTATTCTCTTGCTAACTGTTACTTACAGTGTGGCAACTACAAACAGGCGCTAGCAAGTATCGAACGGGCCATTACACTTTATCTAGAACTTGCTGACGGCGTACACTTTGGGCGGGCTATAGATTTTGTAGTGGAACATTCTGAGAAGTTTACCTCTATTGATCTTTCTGACTACTACAAAGCGATCTACCATCTCTATAGTCAATCAGACATGGTCGCAAATACACAAGCAATGATTACGAATATCATTGATATCAATGACAAACTCAATGCAGATAAACTTGCTATTAAGCAACGTGAACACGCAGATCTTATGGCAAAAAATATAGTGATTAAAATAGGTATCTGGGTCCTTATCACTATATCAATCAGCCTGACATTCATGATCTACTCTCTGCGTAAGCAGGTTCGTATCAATCGTACACAAAATGCTCAGCTTAATGATCTATTAAATCGAGACTACCTCACAGGTTGTACGTCAAAAGCAACAGGTCTCAAATATCTTGATGAACTAATTGCTAAAAATACACCTTTTTCTCTAGCAATTGTGGATATTGATAACTTCAAGCAGCTTAATGATCAGCACGGGCATCTGTTTGGTGATCATGTGCTTTCTACATTAGGTACACTACTACTTGAAAATATAGGAAAGCAGGATTTTGTAATCCGTTTTGGGGGCGAGGAATTTATTATTGTTTATCATAAAACACAAGATGAAGCATGGCTACACTTAGATGCAACAAGGGAATTGATTGCTCAGACAGTCTTTAAGGAGTTCATACAAGTAAGTATTAGTGGGGGAATAGTATCTTCTAAAGGGGAGTCTACGAAGGAACTCATTGAAGCGGCAGATAGACTTCTCTATAGATCAAAGTCCACTGGCAAAAATAAGATTACTCTATAAATAAAGGTTTTTACCTATTGAACTTGGACTGTTACATATGCTAATAAAACTTGTAATTTCTTGATTAATTGCTTAGTATCATTATTCTTTTTCATATCTTTTTACTCCTTTCATATTTTCTGTTTCCGGGGTAGATTACCTATCTTATCACTATGACAAAGGGCTGTATAGCGGTAATATATGGCAACCCAAAAGGGTGATCTCCAATGGAGATCACCCTTTCAAGTATGCTGCAACCGCCTCTACATCTTTGTCACCGCGCCCAGATACCGTGACAATAATCACTTCATCAGGCTGACAAGTTGGTGCATATTTCATAGCATATGCTAGTGCATGCGAACTCTCAATAGCCGGCAAGATTCCCTCTGTCTTACACAGTGTAAGAAGTGCATCTACCGCCTCACTATCTATAATAGACTCATACACCGCGCGCCCAATCTCATGAAGGTACGCATGCTCTGGCCCAACCCCTGGATAGTCTAAACCTGGAGAGATCGAATACACAGGTGCAACTTCCTTATTCTCATCTAAGACACAGAGTGTCTTCATCCCGTGGAGTACTGTCGGTTCACCTTTAGTAATTGTTGCTGCGTGCATAGTCGTCTCTAATCCTTTTCCCGCAGCCTCTACACCAATCAATGTCACATCTGTATCTTCTATATACGCTGCAAAGGATCCAATCGCATTACTTCCGCCACCTACGCAAGCAATCACCGCCTTCGGTAAGCTTCCTTCTTTTTCTAAGATTTGCCTTCTAGATTCTTCACTAATCACGCTTTGAAATGCCTTCACGATAGTTGGATAAGGATGTGGTCCTACCGCAGAACCTAGCACATAAAATGTATCGTCTGAAGCATTCACCCATGCTAAGATCGCCTCATCTACTGCTTCTTTGAGTGTCTGTGTCCCTGATAAGGCTGGTACAACCTTCGCCCCTAGCATCTCCATACGAAAGACATTCAGTGACTGTCTCTTCATATCTTCTTTGCCCATATACACTGTACATTCCATCCCCATAAGCGCTGCACCTGTAGCTGTCGCTACACCATGCTGACCTGCACCAGTTTCTGCGATCACCTTCGTCTTGCCCATACGCTTGGCAAGGAGAATCTGACCTAGCACGTTATTAATTTTGTGGGCACCTGTATGGTTAAGATCTTCCCGCTTGAGATAAATCTTGGCACCGCCACATGCTTTGGTCAACCTTTCTGCATAGTATAATGGCGTCTCACGACCCACATATTCCTTCAGATAATAAGCAAGTTCATCTTGAAACTCAGGATCATCCTTGTACTCAAGATATGCCTCCTCTAACTCTTTGAGTGCTCTGAGCTGAGCCTCTGGTACATATGCGCCTCCAAAACTTCCAAATACATCTTTCATCATAATAAATCCCTCCTATTGGTTGTGTTGTGATTAAACCTAGAGTGATCTATGAACATTTTCTTGGGCAAAACGTGATTTTGGGCAATAAAAAAACACCATCAAATCCCCCTTGGGACGATAGTGTATCGCGGTGCCACCCAAATTATATGCATCAAAGGCTCCCCTTTTTGCATATCACTTTCACAGATACGGTAAGACCTCTATGCGTCTACGATATCCTGCTCCTATAACGTGGAGCCTACGGCTCTGGCTACTTCATGTTCGCCATGCATCTCCCAAACCCATTCCTTATAACGCATTGTATCGGACCTCACACCAACCGCCGACTCGCTGAAACTAGCCTTTATAAGTACTCTTTTTGTTCCTAGATTTTGCTACTGATTTAATTACTATTAATATATGACTTTTCTGAATTTTTGTCAACAGTTTATTTTTATTGTTTATTTGACCCTATGAGGTATATGCCTTATTATTTGCATTTCTTTGTCCGATTTTATTGTATCTATGCTATGCTAATACTAGCAAACATATTATGATATAATAAAACGTTTATTGTACCTCAAAGGAGTCCAGTTATGAAGAAAACATCTAAATTTTTTATTGGTGTAGGTAGTGCCCTACTCCTCGCAACGACTATAGCTCTTGGCTATGGTGCCAACTTTTTTTATAATCTCGCACTCAACCCTGACACCCCAAAAGACCTCATTTTTAATCCTGGTGGACCTACTAACGTTACAACTAATGATAGTAATAGTAAAACTCCTCAATTGCTCTTTGATGGAGCTCCCTATACTGATCTGACACTCACTTCACGTGATGGACTCAACCTTCATCACTACTTCTTCGAGCAGCCCAATTCCCACAAATGGGCTATTACAGTACATGGTTATACCGCAGATGGAAGTGCTATGTCAGCCTTTGCCAGACGCTTTCGTGATATGGGCTATAATGTCCTTATTCCTGACCTACGCGGTCATGGCTCAAGTGAAGGCGACTATATCGGTATGGGCTGGGATGAACGCTTTGACATCATTGATTTAATAGACTATATCGTAATGCAAGACCCAGCGGCCGAGATTGTCTTATTCGGAATTTCTATGGGCGCTGCGACTGTCATGAGTACTTCTGGTGAACCCTTGCCTACCAATGTCAAAGCCATCATCGAAGACTGTGGTTACACCTCTGTTTGGGATGAGTTTGCATTCCAACTCAATGATTTATTTGATTTGCCATCATTTCCTATGATGCATCTATCTAGCCTCATGACAAAAATACGTGCAGGCTACTGGCTTGGTGAAGCACGCCCAATCAGCCAAGTAGAAAAATCTGTCACACCAATGCTCTTCATTCATGGCGATGCTGATACATTTGTACCCTATACAATGCTTGAACCACTCTATAATGCCTGCTCTGCACCAAAGGAAAAACTCATCATCAAAGGTGCGAGCCATGGTAATGCGAGCACCACGGACCCTGAACTCTACTGGTCTACTGTAGCTAATTTCCTAGATAAGTATATTCAGTAAAAGTAAAAGACTCCCTATATGCCTATGCATAGTAGGGAGTCTTTTGCTTTATTATTTTACTTCATTTCAATAACCATCTCTATGAGCTGGCTCTCTACTTTTTGACCCATATTATAACCATAGTCTGTGGACTGATAGGCAGTCTTGTACATATAGTCTCCACCTGCTAATGTGCCAGAAGCTTTCTTGACTTCTCCTGTTCTGATCAGCTCTACAAGCTTCTGAACTTCTGCAAGTGCTTCACCATTCATACCCAGTTCCTCTTGGCACCATGTAAGTAGTGGATCAAAGTATGTTTCGTTTAGCGTCTCATCACCAAGGCGCTCTGCGGCAACTCTAATCTTCTGAAGCTGATCATCTGCAATATAAAGCTGATACGCCACACCGCCTGCTTCATAATAGCTGATGCCATCATTATAAGTATCGTCTGTATATTCACCTACATAGCTATAGCTACCAAAATTAGGTGTTGCAAATCTCAGAAGTTGTCTTGGTCCTGTCATATACGGCTCATGGACGATGAATTGTTCTTTTGACGCCGCCTCTGAGAGATGCTTCATATAAGCATCTTCTAATCTCACACTATTATTTTCAATAAAAAGATAGTCTGCCATACCATACATCATGTTCGTATCAAAAAGCTGTGTTGGCACCATGCGAATAAGGTGATTATCAATCACGATACTTCTTGGACGCTTATCCTGCGTCTCATTCTCTACCCTTTGGATAAAGCTTAAAATCCCTGGGTAAATCTCCTCTAGTTGTCTGCCATATTCCGATTCACTAAGAGGCATCCCCATACGCTTTACAGTATCTCTACCCAAATAAAGATAGTGCCCTGATTCATCTTTTCCATGATTCTCTGGATAGGCATCTGCAAGTTGATCACTAAAGGTCTTGAGCTTTGTGATCTCTTCCTCATCTCTTGTGTAGACCTGATTTCTCTCTTTGTCTTCTTCTACCTTACATTCTACCATCAAATCTTTATCTAAGCTGCCACAACCCACTAACATGAGTGTCATACCTATTAAACATACCCATTTTTTCATCTGGCTCACCTCCTAGTTCCCTTTCATACCAATCATAGAAATCTTACGCATAATGAAGTAACCGATCACGCCAAATACAGCAATCAGTCCGCACATCATACCCATCCCAAGGTCACGCTCACTCACCATTCTCAAAGTCCATAACTGATAAGGTATAAAGGCAATACATACAGTCCCAATAGCAGTGAAGAGTGTACGTGAAGCCTTCATAGGGATCAGCTTCCCTTGGTCCTCTACTCTGAAGCGTTTGCTCACACTATACCCTATCACCAGCATACAGATGATAATACCTAATAATACGAGTACTTTAATGCCCTGATTGTCTACATAGTGTAAAATAAAACGTTCACCATTTTCATATTCCTGAGAATACTCTCTTGTCCTAACCCCGTATATTGGGATGAATCCAGGACGTGGGTCTGCATATCCGCTCATCATATAGCTCAATATGATCATCAAGTACGTTGGTACCATAAAGAGGACGACACCCATCACAAGTGCAAAGATACGGTTGCTAATCAGGTATTGCATCACCAATACGCCTAAGTAAATAGCTGTGATGATCAGATACATCAGTCCTAGATGTCCTAGTATACTTGGTATAGACTCCATCTTCACAAGTATGCTGTAACCCTGACTCAAGCTATAGTAGTCCATCAGCCAGTCATTGTTATGCATTCTCACATAGACATTTCCTATCATAAATAAGATAAATGGTACTGTATACGTCAGTATGCCGCATCCCACACGTGTCCAATAGATCCCTGTTGATTTGATAGGCAGCATCTTTAAGAAACGCCCCACTTCAATACTTTTTGCATCTCTAAACTGCGTATAGACAAGCATCAAGATGCCTAGAATCAGTCCACTAACGACTAGCCCATAGCTCCAGTTCATCTCTCGGTTAAATAGTGTCTGGATCTCCCATACACCCATATGTTTGATAAATTCAAACCGCTTACCTGCCATAGTTGATGCAATCAGCCCCACACCGCCTATTGCCACTAGCAAGAAATAGATCATCATCCATCTCAAACTTTTCCACTCATAACGTATGAGTGCCTTATATCTAGCCATGTTGTACCTCCCTTGCTCCACCATTGGTGTACACAAATATTTCCTCTAAATTCATACCGATCGGCTCCACAATACGTGCACCGCCTTCTTTAATCTTCACTTCAAGCGCTTGGCTATAGTGATCTGTGATCGCATAGTACACGCTACCAATACGCTCCACATTGACAAACTCAGGCCATGCTTCAAAGCCAACTGGTGCTTCCCCTTCAAATACCACTTGAAGCTTCTTCACACTGGACTTGAGGTCATCAATCGTCGACTGATACGCCACCTTGCCTTGGTGAATGAAAGTCACTTCATCACAGATACGCTCGAGCTCTGTGAGATGATGTGACGAGATGACTACTGTCATTCCCTTCTCTTCTACTGCCTCTAATAAGAGATCTAGAAGTTGCTTCTTGGCAATGGCATCTAAGCCAGATGTGGGTTCATCTAATACCATCACTTTGGGGTTAGATGCGAGTCCTAGCATGAAAGAGACACGCATCTGCATCCCTTTTGAAAGCTGCGTGACCTTGCTCTGCGGCTTGATCTTGAAGATTTGATTGTACCTCTCAAAATCCTGACGGCTAAAGTTTGGGTATAGCATCTCATAGAAATCTACCAGTTCGCTCACACGGTATCCCTTAAAATATTGGTTGCGGTCAGCCACATAACCAATATGCTCTTTTGCCTTTTCATTTTCCCATACAGGCTGTTCATCTATAAGAATCTGTCCTTGGTCTGCTTTGTAAATCCCAACTAGACATTGAATAAAAGTGGTCTTCCCTGCACCATTTTCTCCAATCAGTCCATGAATCGTCCCTGGGCTTACTGCCAAACTCACTTGATCTACGGCCTGGAATTTTCCAAAAGCTTTTGAGACATTTGCTACTTTAATCACCTTGGCATCCTCCCTTCAATTCTGTAAATACCTTATCTACTTGCCTAATGATTTCATCTTCTTCAAGTCCCATGTAGTGTAGTTCAATACAGACATTCTTCAGTGCTTGATACAATGCTTCCATCTTCTCTTCATCCACCCTTTTCACTTGAATTTCACATACAAATGTGCCACGTCCTCTAATGGTCTCGATAATCTTTTGTCTCTCTAACTCTTGGTACGCTTTACTTACCGTATTGGGATTAATCGTGAGCATACCTGCTAGCTGTCTGACTGAAGGGAGCTGATCCCCACTTCTTAATATCCCTTTTAACGTCTGTTCTTTGACTTGATCAATAATCTGTTCATAAATCGGCTTGGCATGACGCCCATCAATAACAAACATACGCCACCTCCTCGGTGCTAGATTTAGATTCTTTCAATACACGTTATGTAGTACACTTACCTTTAGGCGTATTAGGTGTACTACATCAAATAGTACACTTTGACTATAAAGTATCTTACCTTGCCTGTCAACACTTTTTATAGTTCTTTTAATATATGTAACTTTTAGTAAAGTTTTTGTTTAATTCGCTTTATTTTTTAGTAAAATTATTGCTAAATATTTATTATAGTTTATAATTAAATTAAACATTCTATTTACTTAAGGAGTTCTTACATATGAATCAAATTATGCCAAAACATACTGTTTTTGCCCCTAAAAAAGACTTTAACTCAAACTATTTCCGCATCCCATTCCTCGATATCACCAATGAAGGTACACTCATCGCAGGTGCCGATGTACGTTATGTTGATAACACTGATTTCAACACCATCGATCTTGGAATCGCTAGAAGCACAGATGATGGTCTCACTTGGACAGATAAACAGATCGTCCATGAACGTGCAACAGATCATGATCACTCACGCAAGATGGATGGTGCCATCTTAGTTGATCGTCATACAGGACGCATCTTCCTCTTTGCACTTGGTCTTGACCTTCACTGGCATCTCGATGCAACAACTAATGAAAACCAAAGCTTCATGTACAAATACTCTGATGATGATGGTCTGACTTGGTCAGAAGAAATCAGCCTCAGACACTTCTATGATGAAGATGCCATCCTCTTCTTCCAAGGCCCTGGAAATGGGATTCAACTTGAAGATGGTACACTCGTGCTTCCTATCCAGCGTTGGGTAAGCAAAGCACATCCAATCCAAGTACAAGCAGCTATCCTCTACTCCAAAGACCACGGCGAGACATGGCATCAGTCAGAATCACTCATCCCACTTCGCTCTTCAGAAAGTGCGGTAATCGAATACGAACCAAACAAAGTCATGATCTCTTGCCGTGATGACTTTAGCACAGGTAGACACTTCTATACTACCGACGATCTTGGTACAACTTGGACACCTCATGAAACGACAGGTACTGTATGGGAAAATGGTGGCTGCCAAGCTGCCATGATCAAGATCAAAGCGCCAAATGGCAAATACTATGGACTCTACGCAACACCTCAACATACAAGTGAAGTGATCTGGGATCGTAGAAAAATCACACTGATGGTCACAGATGACTTCATCAAGTGGAATGCAGTAGCAGAGATTCACCACGAAAGCACAGATGGCTACTCTTGCTTTGCATACGATGAGAAGAAGCAAAAGCTCTACTTACTCACTGAGCGCCAAGGTACCATCACACTCAATGACATCAGTAACTTCCTTCCAGCGATCATGCAAAACACTCCGACTTATGATAATCAATACATTGGGGTATGTCACAAACAACCACTCTATGCACGAGGTCACTACATCAGCACAACAAAAGCGGGTGCTTGGTATCACCTTGCCAACATCAAACTTAAGAAGTCTGGTTATGCACTTGCAAAACTTGATCTAATGGGACTTTCTATTGATGCAACACTCACACTTAAGATGCGTCAAACACTTGAGGATGCTCATGATATGGCAAACTGCTCTCTCAAAGTGACTGACCTTTCAGGTGCGATCACACCAGAGCATTTCATCTTAGTGCCAACAGCACTTGATGGCGACTACTTCTCTTATGATGTGTATTACAATGCGGCCTTCACAGATGAATTTGTTAGCGTCTCTGTCGTGAACTGCAACTTCTCTGACCGTGACTATGCATCCCTTAAGATTACGACGATGCAACGTGATGCACGCTATGAAAAGTACACATTAGAAACACCTGCTCATTTATAGATTTCACACTATAAGCTAACACACTGCTTGATTGCTTCGTGTTAGCTTTCATTTTATTTGCTCACGCACGATTACACCTAAAACTTTAATTTATTTTGAAAGGATGATTTGATCATGCAAACACTATACGCCAAAGACTTTGGGATCTTACCAAATACCAAGCAAGACCTTACTGCTGCATTTGCTGAACTCCTTGCAACTCACCCAACTGATACCACTTTCGTTCTCGAGCCCGGTGACTATCATTTTTCAAGCACACAAGCCATCAATGCAGACTACTATATCTCCAACACAGACGTTGTTAACCCACGTCAGCTCTCTATGCTTTTCAAGAACATGTCTCATGTCACTTTAGAAGGTAATGGCAGCCGCTTCCTCTACTCAGGTCAAACCATTCCGCTGACAGCAGACTCTTGTGATCATGTGACTTTCAAAAACATCACGATTGATTGGACGATCCCGCTCTCAGCAGAAGCACATATCCTAGCTAGCTGTGATGAATGGGTAGATATGGCCATCGATCCCGTGAAATACCCTCATGAAATCAAAGATGATTACCTTTACTTCAAAGGTGATACTTGGGAGTCTGGATTAGGCGCACAATGGGGTGGACCTTTTGGCTCACTATGTGAATTTGATGG
This sequence comes from Cellulosilyticaceae bacterium, assembly GCA_051650265.1. Classification (GTDB taxonomy): domain Bacteria; phylum Bacillota; class Clostridia; order Lachnospirales; family Cellulosilyticaceae; genus JBOFEH01. Next base: position 1,493 of record JBOFIR010000002.1, on the reverse strand, counting down.
TGTGACCAAAAAAGTTGCCTACAACAGCGGTGACCGCTTCGGCGCTTCTAAAATGGAAGAACTTGAACCAGGTATCGTTCGCTTCTATGGTGATTATAGAGACTATAGACCAAAAACTGGTAACTATGCAGTCCTTCGTCACAACCGCCGGATCCATCCTGGCATCTTCCTTCACAACAGTGCACATATCCATGTTGAAAATGTAGCGATCCACAACACAGGTGGACTTGGTATTCTCGCACAATTTTGTGATACGCTTACATTCAAGGCTGTTCGCTTTGAGTCTAGCAAAACTGCTGGACGTCAATTTGTATCTGGTCATGATGACGGCCTCCACCTTTGCAACAACATGGGTAAAATCTCTGTAGAAAACTGCTACTTCCATGGACTCATGGACGATCCTGTGAATGTACACGGTTGTAGTGTACGTGTCATAGAACGTATAGATGACCATACACTCAAAGGACTCTTTGTTCATCATCAAGCCATTGGCTTTGACCTTTGGGCACTAGCAGGGCATCAGATCTCATGGATTGATCATGAAGATATGAGTTCTTATGGTACTGCTCTTTGTACAAGCTTCAAGCTCCTTTCTCCTACGGAGTTTGAAATTGCCTTTGATCAGGCGATTCCTGAAGACCTAGAAGTAGGCGATTCCTTAGAGAACCTCACACGTACCCCATCACTTGTGTGCCGTAACAACTACTTTGGGAGCTGCCGTGCACGTGGCGTTCTGATCTCAACACCTCAGCCTATACTTATCGAAAACAACGTATTCGAATCCGCTGGTTCAGCAATTCTTGTTGCAGGAGATGCTAACTACTGGTATGAGTCTGGCGCATGTCATGATGTGACCATCAGAGGCAATCACTTCTCTGATAGCTGTATGACCTCTATGTACCAATTCTGCAACGGGATCATCAGTATCTGCCCTGAGATTCCATCGCCAAAGAAAGATAAACCTTTCCACCGCAATATCAAGATTACAGATAATACATTCCATGCATTCGACTACTCTGTCCTCTATGCACTGAGCGTTGATCACTTAGAGTTTAGCCGCAATCGTATTATCCGCAGCTACACTTACACACCATTTGGAAGCCGCAAGCATATGCTCAACCTCGAATTCTGTAGCAATGTAGTGATTGCAGATAATCAAATCATTGGTGATGTACTTGGGCAAGATATTGGACTAGGGCAAACAGCTGTATCTGATATTACGATGTCACCTGTAGATCGCTTCAGCTGTTACGATGAAGCTGTTAAAATTGAACTCATGAACTAATCGTCATTTACTACCTCTCTGATGTATAAATGAACCCTATAAATGTATGATTGAGCCACTTTTACTCCCTTCTTATTACCTAAAAGCGTATACTATTGATAAGTTATTGAATATTGATCACTTACAGGGGAGGTAAGCTCATGGACCAAAAATACGCAAGTCGGCTCATTACTTTAGCTAAAGTAATTGTGATGGTTGTACTCACAAC
>JBOFIR010000001.1:0-3477 GCA_051650265.1 Cellulosilyticaceae bacterium | reverse complement strand
AGATTTCATATTTGACTGAAATAGTGCAGCAAGAAAATGCTACAGTTTATAAGCCGATTCGTGAATTTCTAGTTTAACCCCACCCAAACCACCTCCCACCCTTCATACCTGGGTGCACTAACCCAGGCTCTATGTTGGCCATACTCCTAATGTAGGGGAGGGTGGTTAGCAAGGCCAGGCTCTCAAAGGCAGAGCGCCTAGCCTAGGGGGACAGTCCCTGCTCTACCTCAAGTAGGTCGAGTGACAGGAGATCGAGTAGATACGAGAGTTACTTTCCATACCGCTCGCAGAATTGGACGTGCAGATTTGCCACATCCGGTTCCTCTAGCGTAAGCGATCTATAACCTACCGTATCCTCACGAACCTACAAGTATGAGATAATTCACTTAATAATAGTTAGAGTGAATTTTGCCATTCTCAGTTCCGAATGATAGTTGTAGTATTTTACTACAGATTGGTTGTAGAGTATGTTGTAGCTTTTTACTCTAACTTTACACTAATGATTGGAGTGAAAATATGACTCGCAAAAGACGAACTGATGAAGAGTGGATGTCACTCATCCAGCAATGTAAATCCAGTGGCTATTCTGATACCCATTGGTGCAGACTTAATGATATACCTGTAAGTACCTTTTATAATAAGCTGAGCCTTTTACGAGAGAAGGCTGATCTAAATGAAGTGACTAAACCAGTACTGCAGCAGCGACAAGAGGTGGTTGAAGTTCACTTTCAGGATGAACACTCCCATACGGTCCAAAAGGTTAAACCGGAAGTTGCTCTATGTTTAAATCTAAATGGTATTGGCATTGAAATTTTTAATAATGCTTCAAAAGCTACCATAGAAAATACACTGAACGCATTGAGGGTACTATGTTAGGTGATCTATCCCGTGTACAGAAGATTTATATTATAACAGGGCAAACGGATATGAGGAAAAGCATTGATGGCCTAATGGCTATCATACGAGATACCTATGAGATGGACCCTTTTATGAATGCTGTTTTTCTGTTCTGTGGTAGAAGCCGTGATCGTATTAAAGCATTGCATTTTGAAAAGACTGGATTTGTGCTTTTATATAAAAGGTTAGATAATAGTGGTAAGTTTCAGTGGCCTCGAAATGAAGAGGAAGTAAGATCATTATCTCGTCAAGAATTTCGTTGGCTCATGGAAGGCCTTTCTATTGATCAGCCTAAAGCTATTAAGGCAATGACCAACTGTCGAGACTACTAGTGTTTTTGTGCAAAATAGAGAAAATATTTTTATGTTTTGCTTAGAATCGCTTCAGAATTAAATGTTACCCACAGGTAGGTTATTTGCAGCATCTCCACCTAATCACTTCTAGGCAGAATTGTGAATAAGTATGACGAAACATCTTGAATTACAAGGGATTCCAAGTAAATATATATCATTTTACCATTCGTCAAAATTTCCTATACTCAAAGTGTCCTCATTCGCCTTTTTTCTTGTTTTTCGGTATAATAAAACTAAGAAACTAACAAGGAGGTGTCAATGATGGATTCAACAGATCAAAAAGAACTTATCGGGTTGCTCAAAGAAACAAATGAGTTTCTTCGCAAGCAAAACGAAGAACAACAAAAACAAAGTGCAACACAACAAAAACAGATCCAAGAACTCACTCAGACCATCGTAAATCTGAATGAAACAGTGAATTATCTTAAGAAGAAACTTTTTGGAGCTTCTAGTGAAAAATCTAAGAAGATTGAAGTAACAGAAGGGCAACAAAATTTTTTTAACGAAATAGAAGTACATGTTGATCCATCTGTCACTGAACCTGCTATTGAAACAATTCTTGTAGCAAACCATAAGAAAACTAGAAAAAAGAAAGCTACACGTGAGGAATTATTGGATCAACTACCTATTGTAGAAGTTATATGCAAGCTCGCGCCAGAAGATAAAGCTTGTTGTTATTGCAATACTGAGATGACTGTATTAGGGAAAAAATTTGTTCGTGAAGAACTAAGGATTACACCCGCTAAAGTTGAACGTATCCATTATATACAACAAACAATGATCTGTCCTCAATGTAAAGAAGATGATGTACCATTCATTATTACCGCAAAAGCACCAGAACCTTTAATTAAACACAGTCTTGCATCGCCTTCCACTGTGGCACATGTCATGTACCAAAAGTTTGTGAACGCCATGCCTCTGTATAGACAATCTAAGGACTGGGAACAGATGGGTGTTAAGCTCCCACGGGCAACGTTGGCTAACTGGGTAAATAAATGTGGACTAGATTACTTCCAGCCTATCTATGACCATCTCCATATGTTATTGTGTAAGCGTGAGTTTATTAATGCAGATGAAACGCCTTGCCAAGTATTGAAGGAAGATGGAAAGGCAGCTACTTCTAAATCTTACATGTGGCTCTATGCATCTGGTAATGATGGGCTACCGCCCATCAGACTGTATGAATACCAACCAGGACGTAGTGGTGAATATCCAGTTGCATTTCTAGGTGAATTTTCAGGGTACCTCTGTTGCGATGGCTACGCAGGGTATAACCGTTTGCAAAATGTGACTAGATGTGGTTGCCTCGCACATATGCGTAGATATTGGCTCGAAGCTATTCCTGCAACAAGGTTGGGCAAACAGACAACTCATCTGACTCCGATTCCGGCAGAAATAGGACTTGCATACTGCAACAAACTCTTTGAATTGGAAAGAGAATATATGGGCTTAGATCCAGAGGCAAGAAAACAACGCCGTCTCGAGACAGAAATACCTGTTTGGGAGGCTTATTGGGCATGGCTTGAAACGGTATGTCCAACAGGTGGCAGTAGATTGTCTAAAGCTGTTACTTATGCCAAGAACCAAAAACCATATATGGAAAACTACTTATTAGATGGAAGATGTTCGATCTCTAACAACCTCGCCGAAAACATTGCGCGTCCGTATGCTGTTGGTAGAAAGAACTTCTTATTCCATGATACAGTTAAAGGTGCCAAGGCCAGTGCAATCATATATAGTCTTATAGAGACTGCAAAAGCCAACAACTTAAATATCTTCAAGTACTTAGAGGCCCTGCTTACTTTTATGCCTCAGGCTCAAGGAAGTATAAAAATCATAGAGATGTTAATGCCTTGGTCGGATCAAATGGCCAAAAGATGCAAGGTAAAGTAATATCATTTATTATAATGAGAGTATTTTACTACATATTTATTGTAGTAAATCACTCTCATTTGTTATATACGGTATTTTATTGATCGCTTACCCTCTTCCCTCCTTTTTTTACAAAGCGCATGATAAAGCGCCATCAGATCTCTTCGATCTGATGGCGCTTTACCTTAGTTCATATTGACATGAGTCACCTGATTGGCTTCAAGCCTCACACTTACTACATGACCTTCATAGGCTACATGAGCTGTCTGATCCATATTTGATCTCAGATCAAGCTTAACTAACTTATGATCTTCCCACTTAATATCCACTGTGATATTCCCTTTTGCAAGTAGTC